>JAKAIJ010000035.1:11537-15543 GCA_021814355.1 Acidobacteriota bacterium | reverse complement strand
CATCGAGGAGGGCCGCCACCCCGTCCTCGAGGCCGACCCGCGCCACCAGCCCTTCGTCCCCAACCCGGCCCGAATGGACACTACCGCGTCGCAGGTCACCATCCTCACGGGCCCCAACATGGGCGGCAAGTCCACCTACCTGCGCCAGACGGCGCTCATCGTGGTGCTCGCGCACCTCGGGGCGTACGTCCCCGCGCGGCGCGCCGTCGTGGGGCTCGCCGACCGCCTGTTCTGCCGGGTTGGCGCGGGGGACAGCCTGCGCCGCGGGCTCTCCACCTTCATGATGGAGATGACCGAGACCGCCGCCATCCTGCGCAACGCCACGCGGCGCTCCCTCGTCTTTCTGGACGAGGTGGGACGGGGGACCAGCACCTACGACGGGATGGCCATCGCCTGGGCCGTGGTGGAGGCTCTCCTGGGCCCCGGAGGCATCGGCTGCCGCACCCTCTTCGCCACCCACTACCACGAGCTCACCGAGTTGGGCCGCACCTGCCCCGGCGTGGTGAACCTCACGATGGCGGTGAGGGAGCACGGCGGCAAGGTGGTCTTTCTCCGCTCCGTGGAGGAGGGGGCGGCGGACAAGTCCTACGGCATCCACGTGGCCGAGCTGGCCGGGGTGCCCGACGGGGTCGTGGCCCGCGCCCGGGAGGTGCTCGCCGACCTGGAGGCGCGGCGTGGCCGGCTGCAGGCCGCCGCCGCGCCGGCCTCGCCCCGCCAGATGGGACTCTTTGATCCGGACCCTGCCGAGCAGAGGGCGCTTGCGACCCTCCGCGGCCTCGCCCCGGAGACCATGACCCCCCTCGAGGCCCTTGCCCTTGTGGAGAAGCTCAAGAAATCCATCTCTTGAGGGCCCATCCGGAGATAGGGCGCACCACTTGAACGATTGTTTTATTGTTATTAACTATTTGTTTTTATTGTGTTTTTATCAAACCTTCTTATTGGATACTAAGAATACTTGACAATTTAACTTTAACGATCTATATTTTTCTCAGCCCCCCGCCCGCGGTGGGGCGGGGCGGATTGCAAGGAGGTACGAACATGACCCTCGTACGCTGGAGTCCCATGAGAGAGCTGATCACCATGCAGGACCAGATGAACCGTCTGATGAACGAGACCTTCGGGCGCGGCGGGGACGAGCTGGACTACGGCACCTGGCTGCCGGCGGTGGACCTGCGGGAGGAGCCCAACCACTTCGTCATTGACGTGGAGCTGCCGGGCATGAAGAAGGAGGACATCGAGATCCACCTCGAGAACAACGTCCTCACGATCCTGGGGGAGCGCCACTTCGAGACCGAGGTGAAGAAGGAGAACTTCCACCGGATGGAGCGCGCCTACGGCAAGTTCTCCCGCTCCTTCTCCCTGCCCAAGCGCGTGAACTCCGAGGGGATCGCCGCCATCTACAAGGATGGCGTCCTCCAGGTCCAGGTCCCCAAGGCCGAGGAGTCCAAGCCCAAGAAGATCGCCATCAAGAGCTGATCTTCCCCTCCCGGGGCGGGACGGAACCTTCCCTCCCGCCCCGGAGGGCGCTACGTGATCTCCACGTCTGTGCTACATTAAAAGGCCGTTCGGAGGAGGACCGATGGCCGCCGAGAGCGTGCCCGTCTCCATCGCTGCCCGCCACAAGCTCCTCTACACCCACCCGGCGTCTCCACAGGAGCTCTGCCGGTGGGGCGACCTCCACCGCGAGAAGGGGCTCCTGCACGACGCCCTCGAGTTCTACGCCGTGGCCAAGGCCGCAGACGCACTCTCCACGCTGGCCGCCCAGGCGGTCCAGGAGGCGGACCTCGTTCTCTTCCTGAACGCCTGCCGCGCCCTCGGCCGGGAGCCCGACCGGGCTGCCCTGACGGATCTCAGATCCGCCGCCCAAAGACTCGGCAAGGAGGGCACCGCCAAGAAGGTGGACCTGCTGCTCGTTTGAACCGCCGCGCGCGCGGCCGCGCCCTATTTCGGGATAGGCTCTAAGCCTCCGAGGACAAAGATGATCGAAGCCCGGCATCTGACGAAGCGGTTCGGTCCGGCTACGGCGGTGGACGACGTCTCGTTCCACGTCGGGCGGGGCGAAGTGGTGGGGTTTCTGGGCCCCAACGGGGCGGGGAAGTCCACCACCATGCGGATGGTCACAGGGTTCCTTCCGCCGACCGGCGGAGAGGCCCTCGTGGCGGGCTACGACGTGGCGGAGGAGACCCTCGCCGCCCGGGCCGCAATCGGCTATCTCCCCGAGAACAATCCGCTCTACGAGGACCTGCGGGTGGGCGAGTACCTGGAGTTCCGCGCGGCGCTGAAAGGGGTGCCGCGGAGGCGGCGCGCCGCCCGCGTGGCCGCGGTCGTGGAGATGGCCGAGGTGGGCGACGTGCGCGGCCGGCTCATCGGCGCCTGCTCCAAGGGCTACCGCCAGCGCATCGGCCTGGCCGACGCCCTCCTGTCGGACCCGCCGGTCCTGCTTCTGGACGAACCCACGGTGGGCCTCGACCCGGGCCAGGTGGTCCACACCCGCGCCCTCATCAAGTCGCTCGCCGCCGACCACACGGTGGTGCTCTCCACCCACATCCTGCCCGAGGTGGAGGCCATCTGTTCGCGGGCCCTCATCCTTCACCGGGGCCGCCTGCTCTACGACGGCCCCGTGGCGGAGCTCCGGCGGAGCCTGGCCGGCGGCGGCGCGGTGATCCTCACGCTCGCCGCGACCGCGGCCGAAGGCCGAGCCTGCCTCGAGACCGCGCCGGGCGTCGCCGCGGTGGAGGAGCTGCCCCCCGATGGAGGGGGGAGCCGGTTCCGCGTGGTGGCAGCGCCGGGCGCCGACGTGCGCGAGGCGCTCTTCTGGGCCTGCGCGGGGGCCCGTCTGCCCATCCTGGAGATGGCAGCCCAGTCGGTCTCGCTCGAGGAGGCCTTCCTCTCGCTCACCACCCAGGAGGAGCTGGCCCGCGACGCGGAGAGGGAGGTGGCCCCGTGAGAGGAGCGCTCGCCGTGGCGAAGAAGGAGCTCCTCTCCTACTTCTTCGCCCCCATGGCCTACATCGTGATGGCCGCCTTCCTGCTCATGAACGGGTTCCTCTTCGCCGTGATCCTCCAGGCGCTGAGCCAGCCCGGCGCCTCCTCCGCCTCGCCCATGGGGGTCTTCTTCGGCGGAACGCTCTTCTTCTGGATCTTCCTCATCGTCACGGTCCCGGCCATCACCATGCGCCTCGGCGCCGAGGAGCGGAAGTCAGGCACCCTGGAGACCCTGCTCACCGCCCCCGTGAGCGACGCCGCGGTGGTGGCGGGCAAGTACCTCGGCGCCCTCGCGCTCTACGCGGCCTGCTGGCTGCCCACCCTGATCTACGTCTGGGTGCTCACGCGCTTCGCGGAGGTGGACGCGGGGCCCGTGGCCGGGGGCTACCTCGGCGTCCTGCTGGTGGGCATGCTCTTCACCTCGGTGGGCCTTTTCACGAGCCTCGCCTCGCGCAACCAGCTGGTGGCCGCCACCCTGGCCTTCGCGCTTCTTCTTTCCCTGCTCACCGTCTCGATCCTCACCTTTCTGGTCACGGACCCCTTCTGGAAGGGGGTGCTCGACTACGTGGACCTCTGGGCCATGCTCCAGAACTTCTCCAAGGGGATCGTGGACACCCGGGCCATGGCCTACCTGCTCTCCGGGACGGCCCTTTTTCTGGCCCTCTCCCACCAGGCCCTCCAGGCTGGGAGGTTCTCGCGATGAGGCGCCGCGCGGTTCAGGGCGCCAACTGGGGCCTCTTCCTCCTACTCTGCCTGGCGCTCTACGGGATCGTCAACTACCTCGCCTTCCGCCACTACCGCCGCTGGGATTGGAGCGCCGCCTCCGTCTTCAGCCTCTCCCCCCAGACCCAGAAGGTCCTGAAGGGGCTCGACCGGCCCCTGGAGGTGGTGGTCTTCCTCGCCCCGAACGACGAGCTCTACGACCGGGTCAAGAACCTCCTCTCGGCCTACCAGGAGGCGGGAGGCGGCCGGGTCAAGGTGGAGTACATTGACCCCGACCGCCAGAAGGACCGCCTTCAGAT
>JAKAIJ010000035.1:0-11527 GCA_021814355.1 Acidobacteriota bacterium | reverse complement strand
CAGATCCTCGCCAAGAAGTACCAGGTGGCGGTGGCCAACGTAGTGGTCTTCTCCTCGGGCGACCAGAGCAAGTACGTGGAGAAGGACCAGATGGTCGAGTACGACTTCTCCGCGTACCAGTATGGCGCGCCCCCCAAGGTCAAGGCGTTCAAGGGGGAGGAGGCCTTCACCAACGCCCTCCTGGCGGTGGTCGAGCCCGCCAAGCCGACTCTCTACTTCACGGTGGGCCACGGGGAGCGGTACTCGGAGACGACCCGCGGCCAGGGGGTCTCGCTGCTGCGGGACCGGCTCCAGCGGGAGGGCGCCACCATCAAGGAGTTTCCCACCCTGGGAAAGGACGCGGTTCCCGCGGACGCCTCGCTGGTGGTGGTCTCGGGTCCCCAGTACGCCTTTACCACGGCCGAAGCCGACCTGCTCGGCCGCTACCTCGACCGCGGCGGGCGGCTGCTGGTCTTCGCGGACCCGCTCCTGAGCGAAGGGAAGAAGCCGGCTTTCCTCCCCACGGGGCTGGAGCCGCTCCTCGCCCGGTGGGGCGTGGTGCTCCAAGACGCCATCGCCATTGACCCCGAGGGGGCCGTCGTCCAACTCGGCGCCCAGACCTTCTACGCGGGCGACCTCTCCCCCCACCCGGTGACGCGGGACCTCTCCAAGAACGCGCTCCCCCTGGTCTTCGCCCTCGCCCGCCCGCTGGGAACCGGAGCGCCCGCCGACGGAGATTACAAGGCGGAGTACCTGGCGCGCACCGGCCCCAAGGGGTGGGGAGAGACCGACCTGGAGCACCTGGACGCGGTGAAGCGCGACGAGAAAGACGTGGCGGGCCCCCTCACCCTCGCCGTGGCGGTGGGCTCCGAGAAGAAGGAGAAAAAAGCCCGGCTCGTCGTGGTGGGCGACTCGGACGCGGCGGCCGACCTCCTCATCCAGTCCGGGGCGGGCAACCTCCTCTTCTGCCTTAACGCGGTCCACTGGCTCACGGGCCAGGAGTCGCGCCTGGCCATCCCTCCCAAGACGGCGGTGGAGACCCACCTGAACCTCACGGGCTCCCAGGCGAGCTTCCTCCTCGTGGCCCTCACCTTCGTTCTGCCCGCCCTCGTGGTGGCGCTCGGCGTCTACGTTTACATCCGCCGGAGGCGGTGAGATGAAGCGCGGGACCTGGGTTCTGCTGGCCGCGGTGGCCGCCCTGCTGGCGTTCGTCCTGCTCTGGGAGCGCAAGGGCCCCTCCACTTCGGAGGCCGAGCAGCAGAAGAGCCGCCTCGTGGCCCGCCCCTTCGAGGAGGTGCGCCGCCTCGAGCGGGCCGGCGCCGCCCCCCTGGTTCTCCAGAAGCAAGACGAGGAACGCTGGTCTCTCATGGCGCCCGTCCGGGACCGCGCCGACCGGTACGCCGTCGAGGGATTCCTGGACCGGGTCGGGAGCGCCGAGCTGGTCCGGTGGGTCGAGAAACCCGAGCCCAAGGAGCTGGGGCTCGACGCCCCGCGCGCCGTCTGGACCCTGGACCACAAGGGGGGGCGCACGCTGCTGGAGCTAGGGAGTGCGGCGCCCCTCGGCGCGGGCGTCTACGTCCGGCTCGACGGCCGCACCGCGCTGGTCGCCGCGGGCCAGGAAGAGGCGCTCCTGCGCCCCCTCCCCGACTTCCGGGCCAAGGAGCTCGTGGCCACGGCCACCCAGGAGGTCCGCCGGCTCTCCCTCGCCGTCGGGGAACGAGTGGCGCTCGCCTTCGAGCGCGACGGGGACGCCTGGACCCTCACCGTCCCCTTCCGCGACGCGGGCGACCCCGGCAAGCTCCAGGGGCTCCTGGACGACCTTTGCCTCTGCCCCGTGGATAGCGTGGTGGAGGACTCCCCGCGGGACCTCGCGCCCTACGGTCTGGACGCTCCCCTCCAGAAGGCCGAGCTCACGCTGAAGTCCGGCGCCGCGGTCACCGTGAAGCTCGGCAAGCCCGTGCCCGGCGGGGCGCCCGAGAAGGCGCTCGTCTACGCCTGGTCCTCCGACCGGCCCTCGGTCTTCGCCGTCTCCTCCAACTCCCTCCGTTCGCTCCGGACGGACCCGGGGGAGCTGCGCTCCCTCGCCCTCTTCCGCCACGACCTCTACGACGCCGAATCCATCGCAGTGGAGGGGGGACTCGCCCTCGTCCTGAAGAAGGACGAGAAGGGGATGTGGATCGTGGACAGACCCGCCGCGGGGGCGAAGGCCGACGACGGGCCGGCGGCGTTCACCGCACTGGCGGGACTCAAGGGGAAGAGGGCGGTGCCGGCGACCGACCCCGCGCGCCTCGGCCTCGACCGCCCCTACCTCACCCTCGTCGCCCGCGGCAAAGGCTACGACGAGAGGACCGTCATCGGCGTCGAGCGGGACGGGCTCCGCTTCGCCCGGCCCCTGGGCCGGGAGGTGGCCCTCGAGCTCTCGAAGGAGGAGTGGCAGGCCGCCCAGTCGGCCCTCGACCTCGCCGCGGGAAAGGCTCCCCGCCCGGCTGCCCCGGCGACGGGAGCGCCCCGGTGAAGGTCATCGCTCCTCCCCACCGGAAGGATGCCTTCCCCGCTTGGCCCTTCGTGGGGTTCAGCCTCGCCTTCCTGGGAGGCGTGGGGGCGCTGGCGCGCCTCCTGCCCGAGCGGTGGCTCCCGCCCTGCGGGTTCCACCTGGCCTTCGGCCACCCCTGTCCCTCCTGCGGGACCACCCGGTTGGGGCTCTCTCTTTTGCAGGGCCACCCGGTGGAGGCGTTCCGTTATCACCCCTTCTTCTTCGCCGTCCTCTCGGGGCTGGCCCTCTGGTTTGCGGCGGGGCTCTGCTTGCGCCTGGCGGGGCGGGACCTCTTCCTGGTCACCACCGCGAGGGAGGACCGGTGGGGCTGGTTTTTCGCCCTCGCCGCCTTCCTCCTCAACTGGGCCTATCTCTGGCACGCCGATATTTGATGCTGCCGTCCGTCGCAGAGGATTCACCCCCGCGGGCGTAGCGAACGGGGCGAGTCCCGGTGCGGCCCTTGGTGGCGTTTCCCCTTTGTGGTGAAATGACTCCTTGGAGCGGGCAATGAGGGAGAGGGCAGCGCTGCCGGATTGGACGGGCCGCAGGGTGCTGGTGGTCGGGGACCTCATTCTGGACCACTTCGTGCGCGGCAGCGTCCGGCGCATCTCCCCCGAGGCCCCCGTCCCCGTGGTGGAGGTGGAGGACGAGCACCTGGCCCTCGGCGGCGCCGCCAACGTGGCCAACAACATCAAGGCCCTCGGCGGAACGCCCCTGCTGGTGGGGGTCGTGGGGCGGGACCGGGCGGGCGAGGACTTCCGTCAGCTCCTCCGGTTCGCCGGGCTGGAGACCTCCGGGCTCCTGGAGGCGGCGGGGCGCCGCACCTCCCTCAAAACCCGCGTCATCGCCCACCACCAGCAGGTGGTGCGGGTGGACCGGGAGGTGCGGGACCCCGTGGGGGCCAGCACCGCCGCGGCCCTGCGGCGGCTTTTGGCCGAACGGGCGGCCGCCTGCGACGCGGTGGTCGCCTCGGACTATGCGAAGGGGCTCTTCTCGCCGGGTCTCCTGCGCCACCTCGGCGCCACCTGCGCCGACGCGGGGGTCCCCTACGTGGTGGACCCCAAGCCCGTCCACTTCCCCTACCCGGGCGCCACGGTGGTGACGCCCAACCGCGGCGAGGCGGCCGGCCTCTATGGCCGGGCCTTCTCCACCGGCGAGGCCGAGGCCGTGGGGCGGGCGCTCCTCCAGAGGACCGATTGGAGGGCCGTCCTCTTCACGCTGGGAGACGAGGGGATGTTCCTCTGTCCGAGGAGGGGCAAGGCGGTGCGCATCGCCGCCCAGGTCCGCGAGGTCTTCGACGTGACCGGCGCCGGCGACACGGTGGTGGCCGCTCTGGCGCTGGGGCTGGCCGCGGGCGCTTCTCTGGAGCGCTCCTCTCGGATCGCCAACGCCGCCGCCGGCGTGGTGGTGGGCAAGGTGGGTACCGCCGTCTGTACGCCCCGCGAGCTCGCCCGGGCTTTGCGCGCGGGCGGATGAGCGCGCCGCGGCCCGACCCGGCGACCCGCCACGGCCGCTCCGTCGCGGCCATGTTCTCCGCTATCGCCCCCACTTATGACCTGCTCAACCACCTCCTCTCCCTGAACACCGACCGGCGGTGGCGGGACCGCGCCGTGCGGCGTCTCGCACCCCGGCCCGGCGAGCGATTTCTGGACCTCTGCACGGGGACGGGGGACCTGGCCCTCGCCGTCCTGGCCCGAGAGCGCGGCTGCGCCGTCGTGGGGGCGGATTTCAGCCGTCCCATGCTCCTGCGCGCCGCGCGCAAGGCGGCGCGCGCCGGGGCGCCGCTCCCTTTGGTCGAGGCGGATGCCCTGGCCCTCCCTTTTCGCGATGGCTCGTTCGACGGCGTGGCGGTGGCCTTCGGGGTCCGGAACTTTGAGGAGCTGGACCGGGGGCTTTTCGAGATGGCTAGGGTCCTGAGGCTCGGCGGGAGGGTCCTGCTCCTGGAGTTTTCCCAGCCTCGGGGCTCCCTCTTCGGTTTTCTGTACCGGATCTACTTCACCCGGGGGCTGCCCCTCGTGGGGCGCCTCGTCTCCCGGGACGCCCACGCCTACCGCTACCTCCCCGCCACCGTGCAGGGCTTCCCACCGCCCCCCGTCCTCACCTGCCACCTGGAGGCGGCGGGCTTCGGCTCCGTGACCCACCTCCCCCTCACGGGGGGCATCGCCACCCTTACCGAAGCGGTGCGGATTCGGTAAGAGCCGCCACCTCGGGTGTGCCTGCAAGAACTTTCGCGAAGGACCGAAGGAAGTGCCCACGCGCCCAGCAGGCTGCTGAAAAACTCCCGTAGGCCGCAAGTTTCCTAACCGCCTGCCAGAGAGATGGGGTCTGCGCGCTACTCCGGCTCCGACCAGACCTCCGCTTCGAACCACTCGACGCGGGTCTCGGGCTCCCTCCAGCTTCCCGCCGGAAGGCCCGCCTTGAGGCAGGTGTGGTCCAGAAACTCCTCGCGCCCCCAGCCCCACTCCGGGGCCACCTGGGGCAGAAGAAGTCCCCTTCGGGAGCCGCGGCTGACGATGAGGCCGTGCCGGCCCACCTCGATGGCGGAAAGATCGGTCACTGGCGCTGGCAGGGTGAGCGCGGAGATCTCGATCCGGAGGCCGTCGAGCTCCCCGGAGGCCACCGGCGCGAAGCGGGGGTCCTCCACCGCGGCCGCCACCGCCATCCGGGCCACGGTCTCGTCGAGGGGGGCGGAAGCCAGGATCATCCCGATGCAGCCGCGAAGCTCCCCTTGCGGCGTCTTGAGGGTGACGAAGGCGCCGCGCGCCTCGGGCGCCAGGGGGGCGAAATCCCTTCCCCTCTGCAGGCGGCGGCCCTCGGTCAGGTAGACGCGGATGGCGCGGCGGGCGAGGGCGAGCAGATCCCCGCGCACCTGCAACGTCAGGGGTGCACCCATCTCAGACCGAAATCAGCTCGCCGAATTCGGGGATGGACCGCTTGAGCTCGCCGTAGACGCCCTGGTAGAGCGTGTAGACGGCGCTGGGGCACCCGTGACATGCGCCCATGAGGCGCACCCTCAGATTGGGCTCCCGAATCTCCACGATCTCGATGTCCCCTCCGTCCATCTGGAGGGCGGGGCGGATACGCTCGATGACCTCGCGGACACGGACTTCGAAGCTGGTGGCGACCTCCGGCATCTGTATTCTCCTCCACGGTCCCTCCCCAAGATAGCGGCTTCGGAGGCGGTTGGGGAGGGGAGGGACGATCCGGCGCGAGACGCGGGGGGATTTGCCCCACCCGCTCCGCCGGCCGGAAGCGTCAGGGATGTCCCGCGGGAATGCCTTCCGCGATGAGGGCGCCGCGGCGGTGGATCTCGTCGAAGTAACACTGGCGAGGCGCGAGCCCCGCCTCCATCTTCCTGCGCGCCGCCACCTCGCCCATGTTGTAGCCGGCCAGGGCCATACGCCAGGAGCCCAAGGTCCGCTCGAGGTAGTGGAGGTAGGTTGTCCCTAGGGTGATGTTGATGCCGGGGTCCACAAGCGATCCCTCCGGCGGGACGGTCCAGCCCCTCACCCGGCAGACGGCCCTGGCCGTGGAGGGCTTGATCTGGACGAGCCCCACGGAGCCGTCGTGGGACCGCGCGTTGATCTTGAACCCGCTCTCCACGTCAATGAGCCCCAAGATGAGCTCGGACCTGTATCCGTAGAGCCGGCAGCAGGCGCCGATGGCGTCCACGGCACGGCTGAACTCCTCCCGGGACCAGACCCGCCGCCTTTGCTCCAGCCTCGCCTCGAGCTGGCGCGAGACCGTCTGTTCCAGGGTGGCCTTCCCGCGACTACGGCTGAGGGGGGTTGGCTCTCCCCAGGCGGCACCGACGCCGGCGGCGGCCAGGCCCACCCACACGAGGGCGCGTCTTGTCTTGTGGCGGGGGCTCCGGCGGGAGGACATCAGGCATAATGTACACCCGACGGGGGAGGCTTGTCAAGCTATTGGGCTCCCCATGTCTCGATTCACTACAGGTTGTGGTGATTGGTCATGTTTTTCTTGGCATCTCCAAGGTCTACCGGGTTCTGATCTGCTCGGGAGCGTAGGCCAGGAAAGGTTCCGCCGCCAGGGGGGCAAAGGTTCTGTAGAGGCGCAGAGGCTCTTTCAGCGCCTCGGGGAGCCGGCTCTCGGCCAGCGAGATCCTGGCCTCCTCCAGGCCTCCCTTGAAGAGCGCCTCCACCAGCGTCAGGGGGCGGGGGTAGACCTCCAGCCGGACCTTCTCCTCCTTGCCGATCTTGGCCTTGGCCTTGGCGAGTGCCACCGCCTCGTCAAAGCCGCCGAGCTGGTCCACCAAGCCGATCTTGAGGGCGTCCTCGCCGCTCCAGATGCGGCCCTGGGCTACCTTGTGGATCTCGTCGTAGCTCTTGCCGCGGCCCTGGGCGGCCTTGGTCACGAAGTCTCGGTAGAAGGTCTGCATCTGGCTGATGACCAGCGCCTCCTGCTCGGGGGTGAACCGGGAGTAGGCGGAGAAGAGGTCGGCGTTCCGCCCCCGCTTCATGGGGACGTAGGTGATGCCGGTCCAGTCCCAGAGCCCCTTCAGCACGAACTTGCCCGTGATCACCCCGATGGAGCCGGTGATGGTGCCGGGCTCCGCCACGATGCCGTCGGCCCCCATGGCGATGAAGTAGCCGCCCGAGCCGGCCACGTCGGACATGGAGACCACAACGGGCTTGGTCTTGCGGAGCACCGCCACCTGCCGCCAGATCATGTCCGAGGCCAAGCCCGATCCGCCTGGGCTGTCCACGCGGAGGACGACGGCCTTAACCCGGTCGTTCTCCCCCGCCTTCCGCAGCCACTTCACCACGGTGTCGGAGCCCATGTTCCCGTTGGAGCCGTCGCCCTCGCCGGAGACGATCCCCCCGCTGGCGAGGACCACGCCCACGGATTTGGAGGCGCCCGACTCCGGGTCCGCCCGGTGATCCTTGGCGTAGTCGTCCACCTCCACGAGGTGGAGCTCCTTGCCGGAGCCGTTCGCCTTGCGCAGCGCCTCGTCGAGCTGGTCCCGGTAGAGGAGGTCGTCCACCAGCCCACGCTCCTTCAACTGGTCGCCGAAGAGCAGGCCCTGGTCCACGGCGGTCCTGACCTGGTCGGGGGTCAGCTTCCGGCCCGTCGCAATGGCGCTCACCAGCTGGCCGTAGAGGCTGTCGAGGATGGCGTCCATCGCCTCCTTCTGGGCGGCGGACATGTCCTTGCGCATGAAGGTGTCGGAGTAGGACTTGTAATCGCCGATGTGGTAGAGCTGGGGCTCGATCATGATCTTGTCGAGGCCGCCCCGGTAGAAGGGAACCTCGGCGTAGAGGCCCGTGAGCATGAGGTCCGCGGTGGGCGGGGCGTAGACCTTGTCGGCCGCGCAGGCCACGTAGTACCCGCCGTTGGTGGTGATCTCGAAATATGCGTAAACGGGCTTTTTGCTCCGCTTGAAGGCCTCCAGGTCGGCGCGGAGCTGCTGGATTTTACCGAAGCCGCCCTGGAACGGCCCTGCCTCCACGAGAAGGCTCTTGATGCGGTCGTCCTGGGCCGCCCGCCGGAGCGCCCGGTGCACCTCCAGGGCCTGGTAGACCTTCTGGCCCATCAGTTGCGTGGCGATGGGGTTCCCAGGTATCTCCTGGAAGGGGCGGTCCAGTTTGACGACAAGGGTGGAGTCCGCCTTCACGGAGACCGCGCCCCCCTTGGCGAGCGAGGCGAACCCGGCCATCACCAGGATCGCCCCCCCCAGAAGGAGCGCCAAGAGGACGAAAAACAGGATTAGGCCCCAGCGGCGGCGGGGCGGGGCGGCGGCGACTTCGGGGCTCGGCATGGCGGGTTCCTCCTCGGGACAATGAATTTTACGGCCGCGGGGGCCGGACGGTTTCTCGAAAACTTCTCTCACCCCTTTTCCAGCAGCCTTTGTAGGGCGGGGTGGGCGAGGCCGAGCATCCTCGCCGCCCGCTTTTGATCGCCCCCGCAGAGCCGCACCAGCTCCCGCGCGCGCCAGCGCGACTCCTCGGCGAGCCAGGCCTCGGGGTCGCCCCCGGGGAACGCGGGGCCGGCGGGGGCGGCCACGGGGCCTCCCGGCTGGAGGAGGTCGAGGGTGAGGCGGCCGTCGGGACCCGCCAGGATGGCGGCCCGCTCGAGCCGGTTCATCAGCTCCCGGATGTTGCCGGGCCAGCTCTGGCGGCACGCCCACTCCAGCGCCTCGGGATCCAGCGAAAGGCGGGGGCGACCCAGTTCCCGGCCAAGCCGCGCCAGGATCGCCTCCGCGAGCGCCGGGATGTCCCGGGTCCGCTCCCGCAGGGGCGGGATGGCGATGGGAAAGGCGCTGATCCGGTAGTAGAGGTCCCGCCGGAACTGCCCGCCCGCGGCAGCGGCCTCCAGGTCGCGATTGGTGGCGCAGACCAGCCGCACGTCCACCGCCACGGGCTTGAGCCCCCCCACCCTCAAGAAGGCCCGCTCCTCGAGGACCCTCAAGAGCTTGGCCTGGAGGTCGGGGTGCATCTCCCCGACCTCGTCCAGAAACAGCGTGCCCCGGTGGGCCAGCTCGAACCGCCCCATCCGAGCCTCGTGGGCGCCGGTGTAGGCCCCCTTCTCGTGGCCGAAGAGCTCGTTCTCGAGGAGGCCCGCCGGGATGGCGGCGCAGTTGACCGCGACGAAGGGCTGCCGGGCCCTCGGCCCGAAAGCGTGGATGGCTCGCGCGAAGAGCTCCTTGCCCACCCCCGTCTCGCCCAGGAGGAGGACCGTGGCGTCGGTGGAAGCGACCCGCTCGGCCTCGGCCTGGGCCCGGCGCAGGGCGGGGCTCTCCCCCACGATCCCCGCGAAGGCGGGGTGGCGGGCCAGGTCGTCGCGCAGCACCGCCTCGACCCGGGCCAGGCGATCCGCCTCCAGGGCCCTGCGCACGAGCAGCAGGAGGTGGTCCGCCTCCACGGGCTTGGTGAGGAAGTCGAAGGCGCCCCCCTTCATGGCCGCCACCGCCGTCTCCACGGAGCCGTAGGCCGTGAGCAGGAGGACGGGCGCCGAGGGCCACCGCTCCCGGCTCGCCTGGAGGAGCTCGAGGCCCGAGTGCCCGGGCATCTTGAGGTCGAAGACGCAGAGGTCGTAGCCGCCCGCCTCGACCCGCGTCATCGCCTCCACGCCCTCGGCGGCCTGGAGTACCTCGTAACCCTCCCGCTCGAGGCTTTCGGCGAGGGCGGCCCTCAGGCTGGCGCGGTCCTCCGCCAGAAGAATCTTCATCGGGAGATCCGATTCCGGAGGTCGCGGGCCTTCCGCTCCAGCTCTGCGCCCCGCTTCTGAGCCGCAGCGATGTCCCGTTGGAGGTTCTCCCGGGCGAGCCGGAGGTCCGTGACCCCCTGGCGGCTCAACTCCTCGGCCGCCGCCACGAGGGCGTAGTTCCCGGTGATGTTCGTCAGGCGCTTGCGCAGGTCCGCCTCGCGCCGACCCACCGCCTCGCGCTCGCGCTCCACCGCTTCGAGCTCCGCCTGGAGCGCGAGCTGGCCCAGAGTGGGGGAACCCGACTCCTCCAGCAGGAGGTCGAAGTCGCGGTCCCAGGCCATGGCCTCGTCCGACGGAGGCGCCGCCGGGGGCGGCGCGGGGGCCGGCTCCCCCGCCCGGATCCAGAGGGCGGCGAGCGCGGCGGCGAGCGCGGCGGCAACGCGGCGGTCCATGAGGTTTTTAGTATATACCACCCGGGCCCGGTTGGACGCGGAGACGCGGGGTGCTATACTCGCGGCGGGCGGGGGCATCTCCCCCACCCCCGTGTGGGGTTTGAGCCCTGTGCAACGGACCCTGCGAACCCCGCCAGGCCCGGAAGGGAGCAACGGTAAGCAGCCAGTTCGTGTGCCGCAGGTCGCTTGAACCCCATCACTGTATCCGGCCCGAGGCGGAGGTCCCCGGACGATGGCCCACCAAGCGCTGGCCCGCAAGTACCGGCCCCGGCAGTTCGACGAGCTGGTCGGGCAGCAGGCCCTTATCCGGACGCTGAAGAACGCCCTTTCGACGGGCAAGGTCCACCCCGCCTACATTTTCTCGGGCATCCGCGGCATCGGAAAAACCACGGTGGCCCGCATCTTCGCCAAGGGGCTCAACTGCGAAAAGGGCGTCACGCCCGAGCCCTGCGACGCCTGCGCCTCCTGCGCCGAGATCGCCGCGGGCCGCTCCATGGACGTGCTGGAGATTGACGGCGCCACCCACACCAAGGTGGAGGAGGCGCGGGACCTGACCCAGCTCGCCCGATACACCCCCGCGCGGGACCGCCACCGCGTTTTCATCATTGACGAAGTCCACATGCTCTCTAACGCCGCCTTCAACGCCCTGCTCAAGACCATGGAGGAGCCGCCGCCCCACGTGGTCTTCCTCCTGGCCACGACAGAGCCCCACAAGATCCCCGACACCATCCACAGCCGCGCCCAGCTCTTCCAGTTCCGCCCCGTGCCCGCGCCCCTGGTCTCCGACTACCTGGGGCGCCTGGCCGAGCGGGAGGGCTTCCTTGCGGAGCCCGGCGCGCTGGAGCTGGTGGCTCGCTGCGGGGGCGGGTCGGTGCGCGACAGCCTGACCCTTTTGGACCGCCTGCTCGCCTACGCCGACGGACCGCTCACCGAAGCCGCCGCGGTGGACGTGCTCGGAGTGGCCGGACGCGAGGGGCTCTTCGCCTTCTGCGACGCCCTGGCCTCCGGCGACACGGTCCGCGTCCTCGCCCTGCTGGACGAGGGGTTCGAGCGGGGCCACGACATGGAGCGGTTCCTGGCGGACCTCGCGGACCACGCGCGCCACCTCCTGCGGGCCCGCGCGGCTCCCGGCGCCGCCTCTCCTGGCGAAACCCCCGAGGTGCTCGCGCGCTTCGTGGCCCAGGCGGGGGCGTTCTCCACCGAGGACCTCCTGCGGCTGCTGGACCTCCTGGCCGCCACCCAGCAGCGGCTCAAGGGGGCGCCGGACCCGAGGGCGCTGCTGGAGCTCCAGCTCGTGAAGGCGGCGCTGCTGCCCCGCATCCTTCCCCTGGACCAGCTCCTCTCCGGGGCGTCTCCGCCCGCGGCCGCGCCGCTGGTCCGCCCGCCCTCCGCTGCG
>JAKAIJ010000266.1 GCA_021814355.1 Acidobacteriota bacterium | reverse complement strand
AGAGGATTCTCGCGGCGGGCGTGGACGAGTACATGGCCAAGCCCATCGACACGCGCCAGCTTCCGATCTTCGTCCGGCGGCTCCTCGGGTAGGATGAGACGATGGAATTCGCACCGCAGGTCCTGTGCGTGGACGACGAGCCCGTCAACCTGATGCTCCTCGAGGCGCTGCTCGAGCCGGTGGGGTACACGGTGCTCACGGCCGCCGACGGGCGCGAGGCGCAGGAGATCCTCCAGGGCCGGAAGGTCGACCTCATCCTCCTGGACGTCATGATGCCGGGAACCAACGGCTTCGACACCTGCAAGGCGATCAAGGGCTCCCCCCACGGGAGGCACATCCCCGTCATCCTCCTGACGGCGCTGAGCGCAAGGGAGGACAGGATCCGCGGCATCGAGGCGGGGGCCGACGACTTCATCTCCAAGCCCTTCGACCGGGGCGAGGTGCTGGCCAGGGTCAAGATGCTCCTCGAGGTGAAGTCCCTCAACGAGAGGCTGAGCGGGGCCTACGGGACCATCGTGGGGCTCATCGACACGGCGGGCAAGCTCATCCGCGCCTTCGACGCCCAGCACTTCGAGTTCAAGCGGAGCGTCGAGGCCTTCCTCGCGCTGGTGCTGAGGCGGAGGCCCGAGGAGTGGGACCGCCCGGAGACGGCCCTGGTGGGCTTTCCGAAGGGCCCGGGGGCCTGGTCGTGGCGGGAGTACCGCGTCGAGGGAGAGGCCATGGCCGCTTCCAGGATCTTCCTGGAAGTGGAGGGGGCGGAGGGGGAGGCGAAGCTGCTCTTCTTCAACGAAGAGGACCTTCGGGAACCGAAGGGGGCGTCGCTGCTGCGCGCCCTGGAGCCCCTGGAGACCAAGGCGCGCAACCTCGTCTGCTACCTGGGGGACCATCTCGCCATCTTCCTGGTGAACTACGGCAAGCGGGTCTCGGCCTACGACGCCGCCGTGTTGCAGGGGCTGGTGACGCAGAGCCTCTTCCTCAGGTCGCTCGCCGCGCAGGTGAACGAGACGGAGCAGGCCTTCGCCTACACCGTCGGCGCCCTGGCGCGGGCCGCCGAAGCCAACGACGTGGACACGGGGAACCACATCCAGCGGGTGGGGGAGTACTGCGCCGCTCTGGCCCTCCACCTCGGAGCCCCGGAGGGCTTCGTCCGGGACATCCGCCTGCAGGCCCAGATGCACGACGTGGGGAAGATCCACATCCACCCGGACCTCCTGAGGAAGACCGGGGACCTCTCCGAAGAGGAGTGGGCCGCCATGCAGAAGCACACGCTGTACGGCGCCAAGATCCTCGGGGACCACCCGAGGCTCCGGATGGCCAAGAACGTGGCCCTCAGCCACCACGAGAAGTGGGACGGCAGCGGGTACCCCTTCGGCCTGAAGGGGGAGGCCATCCCGCTGGAGGGGAGGATCGTCGGGATCGCGGACCAGTACGACGCGCTGAGGAGCAAGCGGCTCTACAAGCCCGCCTTCGACCACGACGCCACCTGCAAGATGCTCTTGGATGGGGAGGGCCGCACCGCCCCCGGGCACTTCGATCCCCGCGTCCTCGACGCCTTCAAGGCCAACGCCGAGCTCTTCGCGGGGATCTACGAGGGCGTTTCGGGTTGACCCTTCCGGGCGCGGGGCGGGGGGAAGGAGCCCCTCAGGAACCGGCCGCGGCGCTCTTCTCCGAGCCCTTGCTCCGCGTGTCGATGGCCACGGTGACGGAGAGGCCCATTCTCAATTCGTGCTCCGGGTCCGTGCCGGGGTCAAACTTGATCCGGACGGGCAGGCGCTGGACCACCTTCACCCAGTTCCCCGTGGCGTTCTCCGGGGGCAGGAGGGAGAAGGCCGCACCGGTTCCCGCGCTCAGGCTCTCCACCCGTCCCGTGAAGGTCCTGCCCGGGTCGACGTCCGCCTTGATGGTGGCCTTCTGGCCCGGCCGCACGTTGGCGAGCTGGGTCTCCTTGAAGTTCGCCTCCACCCAGATCTCCCCCATGTTCAGGGGGACGATCGCGAAGAGCGGTTGTCCGGGGGCCACCACCTGACCCGGTTCGACGGATTTCTTGCTGACGTACCCGTCGGCTGGGGCCGCGATGGCGCAATAGGAACGCTGGAGCCGGGCCGTCTCCAGGGTGGCCTTGGCCGTATCCACCTTCTTCCGGCTCACTTCCAGGGCGGCATTGGCGAAGGCGACGGCCTTCTGCGCGGCGACGAGCTGGGCCTTCGCCACGTCGTGGGCGGTGACCGCCTGGTCGTACCGCTGTTTCGGAACGGACTGGCGCTGGTAGAGGGCCGAAATCCTGTCCAGCTCGATCTTGGCGAACTGGAGCTGGCTCCTCGCCGCCTCCACCTGGGCTTTGGCCTGGGCGATGGCGGCCTCGTTCGTGACCACACCGGCGCTCGCCTCGTTGAGGGAGGCGTCCGCCTTTGTGATGGCGGCGTCGAAGTCCTTGGGGTCGAGGGTGGCCACGGTCTGTCCCGCCTCCACCCGCTGGTTCTCCTCCACCGCCACGGTGAGAAGGGTGCCGGGAACCCGGGATGCCACGCTGTAGACGCGCCCCTGAATGTAGGCGTCGTCCGTCGTCACGTGCCACTGGGCGTGGAGCCACCGGAGATAGCCGAGGAGGGAGCCGACGGCGACGAAGAGGAGGAGGATGGTGAGGGCGATCCACTTTTTCTGCACGGCCATGTCACGGCTCCTTTGCGTTCGATGCGTAGAAACTCGGCAGGTCCTGGCCGAGCACCGCGAGCAGAGCGGCCTGCCGGGCGTAGGCCTGGTAGTGCGCGCGGGCGAGGGAGAATCGGCTCTCGGCGAGGACCGTCTCCGCATCGAGGACGTCCGTCGTCCTGGCGAGGCCTTCCTTGTACTGGTCCTCCACGATGCGCAGGTTCTCCTTCGAGGCCTCCACGTTGGCCAGGGCCGTCCGGGACTCTTTGAGGGCCTCGTTGAAGTCCCGCAGGGCCCGCATCCCGGCGACCTCGGCCTGGGCCTTCAGGTCGGAGAGCTCCCGCGCCGCGACCTCCGCCTCGCGCTGGGCCTGACGGACCCTCGAGGAGCGGACGCCCCCGTCGAAGACGTCGAGGGAGAGGCCCACGAAAAGCGAGGTCACGTGCGGATAGAGCATGTAGCGGTTCTGCTCGTAGCTGTGCCCCAGCTCCGCGATCACCGTGGGCATGTACTCCTTCCGCCTCAGCGCCACGGATTCCTCCGCGGCCTTGCAGCGGGCCTCCATGGCCTTCACCGCGTCGTTGTTTTCCACGGAGAGCCTCCGCACGGCCGCCTCGTCCCAGGGGAGGGGCGGCGGCGGCGGAAGGCCCTTCGGAAATACCCGCGCCGTGGCGGGGTCGGCCCCCAGGGCCTGGTTCAGGGCCTCCCTCGCCGTGGCCTCTTCGGCG
>JAKAIJ010000265.1 GCA_021814355.1 Acidobacteriota bacterium | reverse complement strand
GTCGTTGTTGATCTTGAGCGCCATGAAGACGGTGCGCAGGTCGTCCGCCTCGGGCTGGTAGAGGGCGAGGATGCGCAGACACTTGGCGTCGTGGGCGTTCTCCATCCGGTTGATGGCCTTGTCGCGCTCCACGAGCGCGGCCGTGGTCCCGGGCTCGGGGCGGGAGAAGGTCTTGACGGCCGCCGCGAGCATGACCCCCGCCTCGTCCGCCATGGCGACGAGGGACTCCATGAGGTTCCGGATCTCTTCGCGCTCTCTTACCATTTGGGTCTCTCCCGGGCGGCGCTCAGCCGAACCGCCCCGTGAGGTAATCCCGCGTCTTCACTTCGCGGGGCGTGGTGAAAATCTGCTCCGTCTGGCCGAACTCCACGAGCTCGCCCAGGTACATGAAGGCCGTGTAGCCCGCCACCCGGGCCGCCTGCTGCATGTTGTGGGTCACGATGACGATGGTGTAACGCTGCTTCAGCTGGTCCATCAGCTCCTCGATCTTGGCCGTCGCGATGGGGTCGAGCGCCGAGGCGGGCTCGTCCATGAGGATGACCTCGGGCTCCACGGCGATGGCGCGGGCGATGCAGAGCCGCTGCTGCTGGCCGCCCGAGAGGCTCATGCCCGAGTGGCTGAGCTTGTCCTTCACCTCGTCCCACAGGGCGGCCCGGTGGAGGGCGATCTCCACCCGCTCCCGCATTACCGACTTGGGGAGCTTCTCGTAGAGGCGGATCCCGAAGGCGATATTGTCGTAGATGGACATGGGGAAGGGAGTAGGCTTCTGAAAGACCATTCCCACCCGCGCCCGGAGCGCCGTCACGTCCACGTCGGGGTCCAGGACGTTCTTCCCGTCCAGAAGGACCCGGCCCTCGGCGCGGTGGCCCCGGTAGAGCTCGTACATCCGATTGAAGGTCCGCAACAGCGTGGTCTTGCCGCACCCCGAGGGACCGATGAAGGCGGTCACCTCGTTGGCGTAGACGGGCAGGGTGATCTCCTTCAGGGCTTGGTGGGCGCCGTACCAGAAGTTCAGGCGGTCCACCGCGAGCCGCGCGAGGAGGCCTCCGGCGACGGAGGGAGCCTCGGTGCGCCGGGTCTTGATGGTCAGCGCCGGGGCCTCTGCCGGGGCTTGAGGGGTCGTCATATGCGGATCCTCCCGACCACGACCCGGGCGAGGATCGTGGCGAACAGCACGCCGAGGGTGATGAGCAGGGCCGCCCCCCAGGCGAGGTTCCTCCAGTCATCGTAGGGCGACATGGCGTAGTTGAAAAGGGTGACGTTGAGCGTGGCCACGGGCTTGGCCAAGCTCGGGCTCCAGAAGGGCGAGTTGAGCGCCGTGAAGAGCAGGGGCGCCGTCTCGCCGCTCACGCGGGCCACGGCCAAGAGGATACCCGTGGTCATCCCCGCCAGCGCGCGCCGGTAGCAGACGCTGAGGATCACCTTCCAATGGGGGGCTCCCAGGGCGAGGGCCGCCTCGCGCAGCGAGTCGGGGACGAGGTTCAGGATCTCCTCGGTGGTGCGGATGACCACGGGCACCATGATGATGGCGAGGGCCACCGCCCCCGCGAAGCCCGAGAAGCCGTGCAGGGGCATCACCACGACGGCGTAGACGAAGACGCCCACCACGATGGAGGGGGCGCTCACCAGCACGTCCGAGACGAAGCGCGCCACTCGCGCCAGGGCGTTCTTCCGCCCGAACTCCGCCAGGTAGGTCCCCGCGAGGACCCCGGCGGGAACCCCGATGAGGGTGGCGAGGAGGGTGATCATGAGGCTGCCCGCGACGGCGTTGGCCAGCCCGCCGCCCGGCGTCCCCGGGGGGGTCGGAAGCTTGGTGAAAAAGTCCCAGTTGATCGCCGGGACGCCCTTCTGCACCAGCACCGTCAGGATCCAGAACAGCCACACCAAGCCGAAGAGGGCGGAGAGGAGGGCCAGGACGTGCATGGCCCCGTTGGCAACCCTTCTGCGGAGGTAGAGTCCCCTGTCGCGTGCCACGGCCTATCTTCCTTTGACCTGCGCCTCGATGCGCCAGAGCAGCAGCTTGGCGCAGGCGAGGATGAAGGTCGTGATCAAAAAGAGGATGAACCCGAGCTGGATGAGGCTCGCCACGTGGAGGTCCGAGATGGCCTCGGAGAACTCGTTGGCCAGCGTGGAGGCGATGGTGCAGCCGGGCGCCAGGAGCGAAGGGGAGATCCGGTGAGCGTTGCCGATGACGAAGGTGACGGCCATGGTCTCGCCCAGGGCGCGCCCCAGGCCGAGGAAGATGGCCCCGAGGACGCCCGAACGGGTGTGGGGGATCACCACGCTGCGCACCACCTCCCAGGTGGTGGCCCCCAGGCCGTAGGCCGACTCCTTGGCCACGGCGGGGACGAGGGCGAAGACGTCCCGCATCACCGAGGAGATGAAGGGCAGGATCATCACCGCCAGGATAAGGGAGGCCGGGAGCATCCCGATGCCCATGGGGGCGCCCTCGAAGAGGGGCAGGCCGCCGGCGATGAACTGGAGGGCGGGCTCCACGCGCGCGGCGAGGAAGGGGGCGAAGACGAAGAGCCCCCACATGCCGTAGATGATGGAGGGGACGGCGGCGAGCATCTCAATGGCGAGCCCCACGGGCTTGGAGAGCCAGGGGGGCGCCATCTCGGTCAGGAAAATGGCCACGCCCAGGGCGATGGGGGTAGCGATGAACAGGGCGATGGCCGAGGAGACCACGGTCCCGAAGATCGCGGGCAGCGCCCCGAAATCCCCCTTCACGGGGTCCCAGGCCTGGCTCCAGAGGAATCTCAGGCCGAAGGTGGTCGTGGCGAGGTGGCCCTTGCTGTAGAGGACGGCCCCCATGGCGGCGATGAGCAGGAGGACCAGGCAGGCCGCGGCGGCCGTGGCGGTCCTAAAGACCGGGTCCAGCCAGCGCGGGACGCGGAGCCGGATGGCCCGGGATGCGGCGGGAGGGGCGGCCGCGCCGCCCTCCTCCGGAATCGCCTCCCTTCCCGGGGGCGATGGGTTCTGGGTGTCTGGATTCATCTCACCGCCGGTCCCGCTCCCCGTTCCCGTCAGGGCCAGACGGGCTGGGAGCCGGAGCGGACCTTCTCCTGCCAGAGCTTCTCGACCGCAGAGTAGACCTTCTCGGGGATGGGAATGTAGTCGAGCTTGGCGGCCGAGCCGGCGCCGCTCCGGTAGCACCAGTCGAAGAACCGGAGCATGGCCTTGGCCTTGGCGGCTTCGGGCTGGTCCTTGTAGACGAGGATGAAGGAGGCGCCCGTGATGGGCCAGGAGTCCCGGCCCGGCTGGTCGGTGAGGAGGGCGCCGAAATGGTCGGCCTTGGCCCAGTCGGCGCTGGCCGCCGCGGCGGAAAAAGCCGCGGCGGCGGGGGCGACGAAGACGCCCTCGCGGTTCTTGAGGGAGAC
>JAKAIJ010000034.1:7832-15709 GCA_021814355.1 Acidobacteriota bacterium | reverse complement strand
TCGTGGAGGAGCTGGACCGGTACATCATCGGCCAGAAGGAGGCCAAGCACGCGGTGGCCGTGGCGCTGCGCAACCGGCTGCGGCGGCAGGCGCTCGGACCCGAGCTCCGCGAGGAGGTGGCCCCCAAGAACATCATCATGATCGGCCCCACCGGCGTGGGGAAGACCGAGATCGCCCGCAGGCTCGCCCGGCTCGCCCGCTCTCCCTTCCTGAAGATCGAGGCCTCGAAGTTCACCGAGGTGGGCTACGTGGGGCGGGACGTGGAATCCATGATCCGCGACCTGGCCGAGATTTCCTACAACCTGGTGCGGGCCGAGAAGGCCGCCGCCGTGCGGGGGAAGGCCGCCGCGGCGGCCGAGGAGCGCCTCCTGGATCTGCTTCTGCCGTCCGTGGCCTACCGCCCCGGCGCGCCGGCCCCGGTGGAGCCCGGAGCCTCGGCGTGGGAGCCGCCGCCGCCGCCCGGCTCCCACGCCGAGAGCCGGGAGCGCATGCGCGAGTGGCTCCGCCAGGGAAGGCTGGACGACCGGACCGTGGAGCTGGAGGTGGCCGCCTCGGGGGGGCAGTCCATGCGGGTCTTCACCCCCGCGGGCATGGAGGAGCTGGGGTTCGACCTCAGCAAGGTGGCGCCGGGACTCTTCGGCGGCCAGAAGAAGAGCCGCAAGGTGAAGGTCCCGGAGGCCCGCGAGCTCTTGGCCAAGGAGGAGGAGGAGCGCCTCGTGGACGCCGAGGAGATCTCCCGCGAGGCCGTGGAGCGGGCCGAGCAGGGCGGCATCATCTTCCTGGACGAGATTGACAAGGTGGCCGGCCGGAGCTCGGGCGGCCACGGGCCCGACGTGAGCCGGGAGGGGGTCCAGCGGGACCTGCTCCCCATCGTCGAGGGAACCCGGGTGAACACCCGCTACGGCCTGGTCCGCACCGACCACATCCTCTTCATCGCCGCGGGGGCCTTCCACATGACGAAGCCCAGCGACCTCCTGCCCGAGCTGCAGGGCCGGTTCCCGATCCGGGTCGAGCTCCAGGCCCTGGACCGCGCCGACTTCGTGCGCATCCTGCGGGAGCCCCAGAACGCCCTGCTCCGCCAGTACACCGCCCTGCTGGCCACGGAGGGGGTGGAGGTGGAGTTCACCCCCGACGCGGTGGAGGCCATGGCCGACTACGCGGCGGCCATCAACGACCGAATGGAGAACATCGGGGCGAGGCGGCTCCACACGGTCCTCGAGCGCGTCATGGACGAGGTCTCCTTCAACGCCCCCGAGCTTGCGGGGGCCCGGATGGTGGTGGACAGGACCTACGTGGACCAAGTGCTCAAGCCCCTGGCCGGGGACCAGGACCTGAGCAAGTACATCCTGTAATACCAAATTGACGTCCGTAGCAGGTATTCGCCTTCCTCCGCGCAACGGAGGAAGACAGCGTTCCGCGCGGATTGGAGCAGGTGCGAGGAAACCGAGCGGGGCGAGGCCGCCGGCCGGGGCTATTTCACCACCTTGGCCTTAAGGGTCACCTTGCCGTTCTGGGTGACCACCGAGAAGATCACGTCTTTTGCCTTGTACTTCTCCAGGATGGCCTCGCGCTGGGAAGCGATCTGGCGCTCGAAGGCGCCCTGGTCCACGTTGGTCGCTTCGCCGTTGGCTTGCCGGGCCTTGAGGTACTCGTCGAAGAGGTGGACGTGGGCGCCAGGGACGGGGGGCTTCGCGGCGGGCCTGGCGGGGGCGGCCGGCGCCTCGGCCTGCTCCTCGTCGCGGTGCTGGCGGGCCTCCTCGGGCGTCTCCTTCTCCAGGGTGTCCAGCTCCTGCTGGGCCTTGCGCAGAGCCGCCACCATGCGGGGATCGGCCACCACGCCGTTGTCCTTGGCCCGCTGCCACTTGCCCCACTGCTCGCACTGGAGCGTGTAGGTGTGGGCGAAGGAGTTGAAGCGGAAGGACTGGGTCAGGTTGCTGATCGTGGCGTTCCGGTAGTAGGCGAAGAGCCGGTCCATCTCGGCCCGCTCCTTCACGGGGGGGTCCTTCCGCGCGCCCGAGAAGTAGAGGTTGTACTGGAGCTTGAGGACCTCCAGCAGCTTCTGCATCCGCGGGAGGTCCTTCTCGAAGTCGAACCGCTGCTCTTCCCTCTTCGGCTTCGGGTCGGCCATGAGGCTCTCCGGGGGCGATTCTAGCGCAACGAGACGTCCCCCACAACGCCGCCCGGGGCGGCGTCCGGCCCGCTCTCCTGTTGACCCTGAGCGCGCGGCGGCGGTACCCTGGCGGCGGAGGCCGCATGCGCATCGGGTACATCCCGCCCATGCCGATGGAGGTGTTCGCCGCCTCGCCCCACGACGCGGAGAACCTCTGGACGACCTTCGCCCTGACCGCCGACCGGACCGGGTGGCTGGAGACGGCCCGGCTCGTTGGGTTCAAGGATTCCACCTCGGTCTGGGCCCGCTGCCTCTACGCCATCGCGCAGGAGCGCGAGATCCGGAGCCTCTGGTACCCGGAGCCCGGCACTCCGCAGGAGGTGAGGGCGGTCCTCGAATCGCTCGGCGAGCAGGGCGTGGTCTGTCGGCCGTTCCACTTTCCCCTCCTGCGAAGCACCGAGCGGCTGCAGGAGGCGATGGACGGGCTCTGCCGCGAGCTGGAGGTGGACGCCCGGCGGCTCAAGGCAACCCTCGACCAGTGGACCCATGTCCGGGTCGCCCTGCGCCGGTTCGACGCGCTCCAACACAAGAACGGCGCCTTCACCTCCTCGGCCTACGTCCAGGCCCTGGCACGGGCCATGAACCCGGGCAAGGACATCGAGGGCCACCGCCGGGAAGTGGAGCGGCAGATTCTCGAGTTCGAGGGGAGCCGTCAGGGGCGCTGGGTGAAGGTTGGGTTCATCGGCGTCACCCCCTACCGGCCAGACCTCTATCGGGCGCTGGAGGAGCTGGGCGCCGTCGTGGTCTACGACGAATGGGGGATCGAGAACAATCCCCAGGGGGCCGCCCACGACCTCGTCGCCCACTACCACCAGACCTCCATCCCCTACGGCCTCAAGCGGCGCCAGGAGCGGCTCCTGAAGGAGATCGCCGAGCGGCGCCTGCGGGGGCTCATCCTCGGGGTCGAGTGCCTCTGCCACAACATCCGGGAGGAGGGGTTCTTCCGCTCCACCCTCCCGGTGCCCGTCCTCACCTTCGACAACTGCCGCGGCGACGCGCTGGCCCCGGCGGAGGAGGAGAGCCTGCGGCGCTTCCTGGCAGGGTGCACCGCAGGCGCGGCATGAGCTGGCGCCTCCTGGACGAGCCGGCCCCCGCCCCGGGGGCCTGGAACATGGCCGTGGACGAGGCCCTTTACGAGGCGCTGGAGTCTGGGGCCTCGGACCGTCCCGTCCTGCGGCTCTACACCTGGTCCCCGGCCTGCCTCTCCTTCGGCTTCCACCAGGAGTTCGACGCCGTCTGCGACGCGGACTACATCGCCTCCCGCGGGTTCTCGGCCGTCCGGCGCCCCACGGGGGGAAAGGCGGTGCTCCACGACGCGGAGCTTACCTACAGCGTGGTCGCCCTCCACGCGGCACCCTTCGGCGGAGGATTGCTCGAGACCTACGCCCGCATCGCGGCGGCCCTCGCCGCCTCCCTCGCACGCCTGGGCCTGCCGGTCACGGTGAAGGAGCGGGCCCTCGCCATCGCCCCCGGCTCCGCGGCGCCCTGCTTCCTGGTCCCCTCGGAAAAGGAGATCCTCGTGGACGGCCGGAAGGTCGTCGGAAGCGCCCAGAAGCGCGGCCCGAGGGCCTTCCTTCAGCACGGCTCGGTGCCGGTCCACCTCGACTACGAGGCGCTCGCCCGGGCCACCCGGAACTCCGCCGCCGACGCCACCCTGTACCGCAGGACCTTCTCGGGCCTTGGGAACCTGCGGCCCGGTCTTGAAGTGGAGGAGTTGCGACGCGCCTTCCGGCTGGGGTTCCCGGAGGTTTTCGCGGGGACCTGGGAGGAAACCGGCCTCACGAAGGCCGAGGCGGACGCGGCCGCCCGCCTGCACCGCGAAAAGTACGCCACCGACCGGTGGAACAGAGGGAGGATGCCATGCTGAAGCTCACCTACCACGGCCACTCGTGCTTCGAGCTGGAGGCCGACGGCCACCGGGTCATCGTGGACCCCTTTCTGAACGGCAACACCCACGCCAAGGTCAAGCCCGCCGATGTGAAGGTTCAGGCGGTGCTGGTGAGCCACGGCCACGGCGACCACGTGGGGGACGCCGTGGAGATCGCCCGGAGGAACCGCTGCGCCGTGGTGGCCAACTTCGAGATCGCCAACTGGATCGAGGGGCAAGGCGCCGAGTCCTACGGGATGCATATCGGGGGCTCCCACACCTTCCCCTGGGGCCGGGTGAAGCTCACCCCCGCGCTCCACGGCTCCTCGCTCCCCGACGGGGTCTATGGCGGGAACCCCGCGGGGTTCCTGATCTGGATGGGCGGAAAGTGCGTCTACTACGCGGGCGACACCGGGATCATGTCGGACATGGCGCTCTACGGGCGCCTCAACCCCATTGACCTCGCGCTCCTGCCCATCGGCGACAACTACACCATGGGCGTGGAGGACGCGGCGGAGGCGGCGGTCCTGCTCGGCTGCAAGCAGGCCATGCCGATCCACTACAACACCTTCCCCGTGATCCCCGCGGACCCGAAGGAGTTCCTCAGGCGCGTCGAGGCCCACGGGATCCGGGGGCGCATCGCGGGGTTCGGGGAGACGATCGAGGTGTAGCGGGAACGCCCGGCCGGCTAGGCGGTCGGCGTCGCGCCCCCGGCGAGGGTAACGACGGCGAGGGCGACCCGATCGGCCGCGCCGCGGTGGGCCGCCACCACGGCGCGGCCGGCGGCGCCCATGATGCTACGGGCCCGGGCGTCGGCCAGGAGACGGGCCAGCTCCGCGGCCAGCGCCCCGGCGCTCTCCACCCGGACCGCGCCGCCCGCCTCCAGGAGGTTCGCCGCCTCGTCGGCGAAGTTCTCCATCGAGGGGCCGAAGAGGACCGGCCTCTCGAGCGCCGCCGGCTCCAGCGGGTTCTGGCCGCCCAGGGGAACGAGGCTCCCTCCGACGAAGGCCGCCTGGCCCAGGCCGTAGGCCGCCCAGAGTTCTCCCAGGGTGTCCAGGACGAGCACGTCCCAGCCGCCCCGGGCGGCGGCGGAATCGGAGCGCCGCGCGGCTGTCATCCCGCGCGAGGACGCCTCCCCGGCGCAGCGGTCCGTCCGGTCGAGGTGGCGGGGGGCCACGACGAGCCGCGCCCCGGGGTGCTTTTGCCGGAGAAGCCGGTGCGCCTCCAGCACCGTCGCCTCCTCGCCCTCGCGCACGCTGCCCGCCACCCACAGGAACCCTCCGGCCTCGGGCAGCAAGCGTCGGAGCTCCGCGGTCTGGGCCTCGAACCCCTCCGGGGGCCTTAGGTCGTACTTCATGTTCCCCGCTACTCCCACGTTCTCGCGGGGCACGCCGAGCCGCACGAAACGCTCTCCGTGCTCCGGCGAGCGGGCCGCCACGCGGACGTTGGCGAGGACCCTTCCGAAGACTCCCCGGAACAGCAGGGTCCGCGCGAGGCTCCGGTCGGAGAGCCGGCCGTTCACGACCAACACGGGGATCCCCTCCCGGGCCGCGGCCCGCACCAGCCCGGGCCAGAGCTCGGTCTCCACGAGGACGAGCAGGCGGGGACGCACGCGGCGAAGGGCCCGCCGCGCGGCCCAGGGCACGTCCGCCGGAAAGGCGGAGGGCTCCCGGCCGCCCTTCGCCGCCAGCGCGAGCCCCGCGGCGGTGGTGGCCGTCAGCAGGAGCGGGAGCCCGCGGCCCTCCAGGAGGGAGGCCAGCGCGAGCGCGAGGCGCACCTCGCCCACGGAGACGGCCTGGACCCAGACGGGCCGGTCCGCGCGGACCGGAAGGAGGCCCAGCCGGTGCCCGAGGCACCCGCCGTGACGAGAGCGGAGGTAGAGGAGCCACGGGAGCCCCGCCAGGAGGGTCAGGAGCCTATAGAGGACCCACACCGCCCCGCCTCCTCGGGTCGAGCCGCTCCGAGAGCGCCTCGCCCAGCGCGTGGAGAGACCAGACCACCGCGAAAAGCACCGCCCCCGAGCAGAGCGCCATGTGGGGGGCCTCCAGGAGGTAGTCGCACCCCGAGGCGAGGGTTCCGCCCCAGGAGGGCCGCGGGGGCTGGATCCCGAGGCCCAGGAACGAGAGCCCGGCCTCGGACAGGATAACACCCGCCGCCCCCGCCGAGCACTGGACCAGGAGCACCGGCGCGAGGTTGGGCGCCAAGTGGCGCCGCAGGACGTGGAGCGCCGGGGCGCCCTGCGCCCGGGAGGCCTCCACGAACTCCCGGCGCCTCAGGGAAAGGGTCATGGAGCGCGCAAGCCGCGCGTACCCCACCCACGCCGTTGCGGTGAGCGCGAGCACGAGGGAGCCCAGCCCGCGGCCCACGTAGGCCACCACCGCGATGGCGAGCAGGAGCCCCGGCAGCGCCATGAGGAGGTCCACCGCGCGGCCGAAGAGCAGGTCCGGCCATCCACCCCGGTAGCCGGCCCCCGCTCCCAGCAGGCCGCCCGCCAGGAGCGCCGCCGCCACCGCGGCCCCCGCCACCGACAGCGACGCCCGGCCGCCGTAGAGCAGGCGGGAGGCCAGATCCCTCCCCAGTTCGTCGGTTCCGAGCCAATGGGCGCGGGAGGGACCCTCGAGGCGGTGGGCGAGGTCGGTCTCCCGGTATCCGCGGGGCGCGAGCCAGGGGGCGCCCAGGGAGGCCAGCATCCAGAGGGCGAGCAGGGCCGCCGCGGCCCTCCCCCGCCTCACGCGCGCCCCACCCGCGGGTCCAGCGCCGCCACCGCAAGATCGGAGGCCAGGTTCGCCGCGACGGTGACGACGGCGAAGACCAGGAGAACCCCCTGCACCACCGGGTAGTCCCGGCTCCCGATGGCGGTCAGGACGAGCGTGCCCATCCCGGGCCAGCGGAAGACCTTCTCGGCGATCACCGCGCCGGTGAGCACCGCGCCGAGCTGGAGCCCCGCCACCGTCGCCACCGGAGGGAGCGCGTTCTGGAAGGCGTGGCGGAAGAAGGCCCGGTTCTCGGAGAGGCCGCGGGCGCGGGCGGCCCGCAGGTAATCCCGCGCAGACTCCTCCCGCAGGGAGGCCCGCACCACGCGAGAGAGATAGGCCGCCAGCGGAACCGCCAGGGTGAGCGCGGGCAGGACCACCGCGCCAGGCTCGTCGGGACCCGAGATGGGAAACCAGGGCCTCGCCACGGCGAAGGCGAGCAGGAGCAGAGGTCCCAGGAAGAAGGAGGGGAGCGAAAGCCCCGCGGTGGAGAAGAAGAGAGCGGCCCGGTCGAGGCCGCCCCCGGGCCAGCGCGCCGCCGCGGCGCCAGCGGGGAGCGCCAGGGCGAGGGCGAGGAGGAGCGCCGTCAGCCCCAAGCGGGCGGTGAGGGGGAAGGCCGCGGTGAGCTCCCGGGCGACGGGCCGACGGGTCCGCAGGGACCGCCCCAGGTCCCCACGGGAGAGATCGGTGAGATACCCCGCGAACTGGACCGCGAGGGGCCGGTCCAGCCCCATCTCGTGGCGCAGCGTCGCGAGCTCGGCGGGGGCGGCGCGCTCCCCGAGCATCACCTCGGCGGGGTCGGAGGGCAGCGCGTGGCCGAGGAGGAAGACGAGGGCCGCCACCCCCAGCAGCGTGGGCACCGCCAGGAGGAGACGCCCGAGCAGGTAGACCTTCATGAACCCTCCGCCGCCATTGTAATGCGCCGCGCGGCGGGGGAAAATGGGCCATGGGCCATGCCCGGCGCTTCTACTGCCCCGACCTCGCCTCCCCACCCTGGCACCTGGACGCGGCGGACGCGCGCCACGCGCGCAAGGTCCTGAGGCTCTGCCGGGGGGACCGGGTGACGCTGCTGGACGTCCGGGGAGGC
>JAKAIJ010000034.1:3066-7822 GCA_021814355.1 Acidobacteriota bacterium | reverse complement strand
GTTCGACGGAGACGCGGTGAGGCTCGCCGACCCCGAGCTCGCCCACCAGCTCGGCGCGGTGCTGCGCCTCGGGCCGGGGCAGCGGGTGACGCTGCTGGACGGCCGGGGAGGCTGGACCCTGGCCACGCTGGCGGCCCTGTCGGATTGCGAGGCGGTGGCGGAGCCCGACGGCCCGCTCCACCGGACGGGGCCGCCCCCTCTGCGTCCGCACCTGCTCGTGGGCGCGCCCGACCCAGCGGCCCTGGACGCCGTGGTGGAGCACGCGGTGGAGCTCGGCGCCTGGGCGCTCGCGGTCTCGGTAACCGTGCGGTCCCAGGTTCCCCGCGTCGCGCTCGAGCGCCGCCGGGAGCGCTGGGAGGCCCTCGCACGCTCGGGCCTCAAGCAGTCGGGCAACCTTTTCCTGCCCGAGCTCTCGCTCCACGACGGGATCGAGGCCGCGCTGGAGGCGCTGCCCGCGCGCGGATGGCTCTTCCAGCAGGCGGCCGAGCCGTTTGCCGCGGGCGCCCACGACGGCGACGTCCTGCTGGCGGTGGGTCCGGAAGGGGATTTCACGGACGGGGAGCGGGAGGCGCTGCTGCGCCACGGGCTGAGACCCGCGGCCCTGTCGTCCCACACGCTGAGGGTGGAGACGGCCGCCCTGGCGGCCCTGGCGGCGGTCACTCTTCGGGCGGCCGGTGGAGCGCCCCCGGGTTGACGTAGACCATCACGTTGTTGTCGTTAGGGTCGAGGACCTTCAGGAAGAAGCCCTTCGAAAGATCCGCCGACCGGCTGACCTCCCCCACGAGGATCTCGCCGTCCTTGAAGCTCACCCGCACGAACCGGCCCCGGGTCTGCTGGCGCAGGGCCTCGCCGTCCGCGTCGCGCTCGTAGTCCGGGTTCCCCGTGAAGGTCTTCACGAAGAAGGCGGCCTTCAGCTCGGAGACCGGCACCTGGAGCTTCCGGCCCTCGAGAGTCTCCGCCTGGAGGGTGGCGGTGCCGTCCGGGAAGGGACCGACCATGGCGGCGCCCATCGTTCCATCCAGGTAGTGCAGGACCAGCTTTCTCAGCTCCATGATCCGCTCCGCTGATCCTTAAGGTCTATCCGGAAATAGGGCGCGGCCATGCCTTATTTCCCGGATAGGCCATTAATGTACTCGATGGGAGGGCGCCGGGCAAGTCCCGCGCGCGGGCGGCCGGGCGACGGATCCCGGGGTCCGCGGACCGGCGGGCCGCCCCCGCCCCCCTTGCCTCCCTCGGACCCGCGCCCTTATGCTGGGGGCGATGACGGCGCTCCTGAGGAAATTGCATGATCTGGTGATGGAGGAGGTGCAGCAGGTCTCCGGCGTCAAGGGGAGGCTCCTGGACGCGGCGCGCCTGGGGTACCACGTGGCCCGGAAGGCCTGGGAGGACCACTTCGCCCAGCGGGCGGCGGCGCTCTCCTTCTTCACCCTGGTCAACCTTTTCCCGGTCCTGGTGCTCTTCCTCTTCTTCCTGAGCCGGTCGCCCCTTTTCAAGGACTACATGGTGAACGTCCAGGGGCTCCTCCTGCGCCAACTGGTGGCCAGCGGGGCGCGGCAGGTGGTGGACGACCTCTTCCGCAACCTCTCGGCGAACCTGGACGTGCTCGGCTCTGGGGTCTCGGGCTTTTTGGGCCTGCTGGTCCTCATCGCCCTGGGAACCTCGCTGCTCATGCTCGTGGAGCGGTACTTCAACGACATCTGGCGCGCCCCGAGGAGCCAGCGCAACCTTCTCACCCGGATGGCCATGCTCTGGACGGGGCTCACCCTCTTCCCCCTGCTCATCGCCTTCTCCTTCGCCCTGAGCGCGCGCCTCGGGAAGGGTTACGTTCCGGGGTTCTTCACCCACTACGCCCTCCCCTACCTCTTGACCCTGGCCCTCTTCTTCACCCTCTACAAGGCGGTCCCCTCGGTCCCCGTGAGCGCCCGTAGCGCCCTCACGGCGTCGGTGATGGCGGCCCTTCTCTGGGAGGCGGCCAAGCTGGCCCTGGGAGCCTACGTGAAGGGGGTCTTCGCCAAGAGCGTCATCGGCAAGCTCTATGGCTCCGTCGCCCTCGTCCCCATCGCCATGGCCTGGATCTACTACTCCTGGCTGATCGTCCTGTTCGGGGCCGAGCTCGCCTATACCCTGGACCACCTGCGGGAGCTGCACGACGAGGCCCGCAAGCGGTGGCTCCTGAACCAGGGATACACGCCGCTCTCCTGCGCGGCGGCCCTCGCCGTGGCAGCGGAGGCGGCGAGGGGCTTCCTGGTGGAGGGGAAAAGACCGGCCTCCCCGGCCCAGCTCGCCGGTCAGCACGGCCTCCACCCCGACCAAGTCCAGCTCTGGGCCGGCTTCCTCGTGGAGGCGGGGTTCTTCGAGCGCACGGGCGAGGGGGGGCTGCTGCCCGCCAAGTCGCCCGCGCTCGTCCCCGCGCCGGAGCTGGCGGCGCTATACGCGGCGCGGTTCCAGGAGGCGATGGCCGGCTTCAGCCCATGCGCCCGCCTCCTGGCGGACCTGGAGCGGGCCAGGGCGGCCGCGACCTACGACGGCATGACCCTGGAGGACCTCGCCCGAGGTCTTCCTCCGGGGGCTCTGCAGAAAGGGAGGACCCCATGACCAGACGCGAGACCCTGATCCGCACCTCGGCCGCGATGCTTCTCGGGACGGGCCTCTTCGCCGCGGGCTTCTACACCGGAGGCCGCGTGGAGCGCGCCCACGCGGGCACGTGGGACAAGATCATGGACGTGGTGGCCGAGGCAAGGCGGCTGAACAACACCATCCAGGAGCTGGAGTCCAACATCGGCAAGCTGCGTCAGAACGCCTCGGACCTCAAGCAGGTTCGGGACAAGCTGGACCCCACCTACAAGAAGGGGAACTAAGCGGTCGGTTCCGATGGGGGCGCTGGACGCGGTTTCAGCTCGCGTCGAGCGCCTCGGGCGGGGTGGGGCCCTCGGGGACGCCGTGGGCGGCGTAGAAGGCGCCCCGGTCCATGAACCGCGCGAGGTTGGTGGCGGACACCGCCGCCCCCCGCGCCACCAGCCACTGCGCCACCGACGCCAGCAGCAGCTTCACCCCCGGCGACTTGAGGACGGGACACCCGCGGTCCACCTTCAGAAGGACGCTCCCGCCCTCCTCCTCGACCAGGAGGAGCTGGACGTGCTGCGTGAGGCGCCCCTCCGTCACCACGTAACGCAGCAGCGCCGCGCGGCGCGTCGAGGCGAGGAAGACCTCGCGGTACTTCACGTGGGTGTCCTCCTCGGCCGCCGAGAACCGGAAGGCGGGCGGCGTCCGGAAGAGGCCGTCGAAATCCACCGGCCCCGCGAGCCTCACGTGGGGCATGGGAGCCTCCGCTCGTGGACGAGGTAGTGCATGGACCGCCCCTCGGCGGCCCAGCGGCGCTCGTACCGCGTCCGGACGGGGTAGGGCGAGGCGCCGGTCCAGGGCGAACCGGGGTGGGTCGAGGCGAGCGTCTCGACCCGCGACAGGGCCGCGGCGGCCTGCTCGGCGTAAGGGCGGTCGTCGGTGGCGACGAAGAGGCGTCCCCCGGGGGAGAGCTTTCGGGCGGCGATCCGGAAGAACTCTTCGGTGAGCAGGCGGCGCCGCGCGTGGCGGGCCTTGGGCCAGGGGTCGGGGCAGTTGACGTAGAGGGTCCGCAGCGAGGCGTCGGCGAAGAGGAGGTTCAGGAGGATGTAGGCGTCGCCCAGAACCGGCAGGACGTTCCGCACGCCGGCGCGCCTCATCCAGGCCACGAGCCGACGGTGCCCCTCGCCAAACCGCTCGATGCCCACGAACCGCGCCGCCGGGTCCCTCTCCGCCAGGGCCAGCAGGAAGTCGCCGCCGCCGTACCCCACCTCCACCTCGAGGGGACCGGGCGCGAGGTACCGCCCCCAGTCGAGGGGGAGGTCCTCCTCCTTCCACCAGTCCCCCAGGGCGAGGCGCGGAATGGCCTCCCAGACGGGCGGCAGCGCGTTCACGGGAGGGCTCCTATGGCTGCTCAGGCGCGGCCGAGGCTCACGTAGGCGAACCCCGCCTCGCGCACCTGAGACGGCGCGTAGAGGTTGCGCAGGTCCACCGCCACCGGCGCCTTCAGGACGCCCCGGAGGCGGGCCCAGTCGAGACTCTTGAACTCGCTCCACTCGGTGGCCACGACCACGGCGTCGGCGCCCCGGGCGGCTTCGTACGGGTCCGCGGCGACCTGGATCCCCGGAGCCTCCCTCCGGCCGTTCTCGGCCGCCGCCGGATCGTAGGCCCTCACTGCGGCGCCGGCCGCCAGAAGCCCGCGGGCCACCTTCACCGCGGGGGACTCGCGGACGTCGTCCGTGTCGCCCTTGAAGGCGAGGCCCAGCAGGGCCACCACCTTGCCCCGCGCGCCGCCGAGGGCCCCGTCAATCTTGGCAAGGGCCCGGACGATCTGGTCCTCATTGGCCTCCACCGCCGCCTCCACGACCTTGAGCCGGACCCCTTCCGCCCGCGCCACGTCCAGGAGGGCCCGGGTGTCCTTGGGGAAGCAGGAGCCGCCGTAGCCGGGACCGGGCTGGAGGAAGCGGGGTCCGATCCGCGGGTCCATGCCCATCCCCTTGGCCACCTGCATGACGTCCGCCCCCACCGCCTCGCAGAGCCGGGAGACCTCGTTGATGAAGGTGATCTTCACCGCGAGGAAGCCGTTGCTCGCGTACTTGATGAGCTCGGCGGTGGCGCGGTTGGTGACCACGATGGGGGCGTCCTGCTCGCGCATGGGCTTGTAGAGCCTGAGGAGGACCTCGAGCCCCTTGGGGTC
>JAKAIJ010000034.1:0-3056 GCA_021814355.1 Acidobacteriota bacterium | reverse complement strand
GCACGATGCGGTCGGGGTTGAGGAAGTCGGAGACCGCGCACCCCTCGCGCAGGAACTCGGGGTTGCTCGCCACGGCGAAGGTCGCCGGATCGTGGTCCTTCTCCAGGATCGCCTGGATCCTGGCGCCGGTGCCCACGGGCACGGTGCTTTTGGTGACCACCACCTGGTATCCGCGATGGTGCTTGGAAATGGTCTTCACCGCGTCGAAGACGTAGGTCATGTCGGCGCTGCCGTCGGGCGCGGGGGGCGTCCCCACGGCCAGGAAGATCACCTCGGCGCCCGGGATGTTCCCAGCCACGTCCGTGGAGAAGTGGAGCCTCCCCGCCGCCACGTTTTTGACCACGAGCTCCTGGAGCCCGGGCTCGTAGATGGGGATCTCCCCGGAGTGGAGGGTGGCGATCTTCCTCTCGTCAATGTCCACGCAGGTGACGGCCAGCCCGAAATGGGCCAGGCAGGTGCCCGTCACCAACCCGACGTACCCCGTCCCGATCACGGTCACTTTCATGACGTCCGCTCCTTGCGGTACCAGGCGATGAACCGCTCGAGCCCCTCCTCCAGCCCCACGCGGGGAGCGAAGTCCAGCAGACGGGCCGCTTTCGAGACGTCGGCGGCGGTCCTCGGAACGTCCCCGGGCTGCGGCGGCCGCTCGATGATCTCGGCCCTCCGGCCCAGCAGGCGCTCCAGGAGGGCCACGAGCCGCCGCAGCGGCGTGGTGCTCGCCCCGCCGACGTTGATTATCTCATAGCCGCGGACCCGCTCCAGCGCGCGCACGACCCCTCTCACGATGTCGTCCACGTAGGTGTAGTCGCGCTCGGCGCTTCCGTCGCCGTAGCGCTCGATGGGCTCCCCGGCCTCCATTTTTCGCACGAAGGTGTGGATGGCCATGTCGGGCCGCTGCCTCGGGCCGTAGACCGTGAAGAACCGCAGGGCGTAGACGTCGAGACCGTGGAGGTGATGGTAGGCGTGACAGAGCGCCTCGCAGGCCTTCTTGGTGGCGGCGTAGGGCGAGACGGGCCGGTCGGTGGCGTCGTCCTCCCGGAAGGGGACCTCGTTCCGGCTCCCGTAGATGCTCGAGGTGGAGGCGAAGACCAGCCTCCGGGGGCCGCGCTCCCGAAGGGCCTCGAGGAGGTTCAGCGTGGCGAGGTAGTTGAGCTCGGCGTAGGCCCTCGGCTCCAGGATCGAGCGCCGGACGCCGCCCCGGCCCGCCAGGTGGGCCACGGCGTCGAACCCCTCCCCCATGAGCCGGCGCGCCGCCTCCGCGTCCCGCAGGTCCGCCTCCACGAACCGGAATCCGGGGACGGCCCGGGCGCCGCGCAGGTTGTGCTCCTTGACCGAGCGGTCGTAGTAGGGGTCGAAGTTGTCCGCCCCCACCACGACGTGCCCCTGGGCGAGCAGGGCCTCGCAGAGGTGGGACCCGATGAACCCGGCGGCGCCCGTGACGAGGACCCTCATGGGGCTTTCTTCTCCTCGGGGGCCCGCTTCTCCCCCGCCGCCTTCGCACCCCGGGCGGCGTCCTCGGCCTTCCTCTGCAGGTACCACCGGACCAGCGCCGACTTCTTGAGCCCCTCGGCCACGGCCGAGAGCGAATCGTAGACGGAGCGGTCGTTCACGAGGGCGCCGAGGGTCCCCTTCCCCTCGTCCGCCTTGCGCAGGATGGAGGCGAGGGAGTCGCTGATGGAGAGGAGGTTGGCCGCCAGGTGCTCGCCGTACCGGTCGTCCACGAGGAGCCGGTTGCCGAGGGTGCCGGGCCGGTTCAGCGAGTTGGCCACCTCGGCGAACCCCTTCGAGGCCTTGGCGAGGTCGGCCACGATGGCCTCGCCCTGCCCCTTCGGCGACAGGAGGGCGCCCGCGCCGCCGCGTCCCTCTCGCACGTCCGCGAGCAGCCCGTTCAGGCGGTGGAGGGAGTCCGAGAGGTCCTGCGCCGTGCGGGCGCCGTACTGCTTGTCCGCGAGCATCTTGCCCGCGAACCCCTCGCCCCGGGCGATGGTCGCGGCGATCGTGTCGAGGCTCTGGGCGATGCGGCCGAGGTGGTCCACCGTCTCCTGCCCCATCTTGGGGTCCTTGAGGAGGCGCGAGACCACGCCGCCCCCCTCGTTGATGTTGGTGATGAGCTGGTTGAGGTTCTTGGCGATCTGCTCCACGTCCTCCATCACGTCCTGCGCGCCCTTGCCGAGCGCCTCCAGGTTGACGGTGGGGTCAATGGGGATCTCGCGGCCCGGGGCCACCGTGGCGGCCTCGAGGCTGCGGCCCTGGGGCGTGGAGAGCGAGAGGTACTTGTCCCCGAGCAGCCCCAGGCTCTTGATCGAGGCCCGGGTGGTAGTCCGCATCCTCTGGACCAGGGCCTCCTGAACCCGGTAGTGGACGAGGACCTTGGGGGAGTCCGGGTCCCCGTTGAACTCGAGGCGGGCCACGTACCCCACCTCCACGCCCTGGAACCAGACCCCGGCCCCCTCCTTGAGGCCCGCGGCGTCGGGGAAGACGCTGAAGTACTCCACGCGCTTCTCGAAGATGCTGTGGCGGCTCGTGATGCCCAGGACGCCGGCCGCGGCGGCGGCCAGAGCGAGGGCGGCCACGAGGCCGATTCGCAGGAGACGGTTCTCAGGGTTCGGGTTCATCGGGGCTCCTCCCTTCGAGGAAGGCCCGCAGGACCGGATGGTCGGCCCTCCGGGCCTCCCCGGGGCTCCCCACGAAGGCCATCCGGCCCTCGTGGAGAAAGGCCACGCGGTCTGCCACGTGGAACATGGACTGGATGTCGTGGGTGACCACCACGGAGGTCACCCCGAGCACCCGCTGCATCCGGCGGATGAGCCGGTTGATCGTGTCGGCGGTGACGGGGTCGAGCCCCGACGTGGGCTCGTCGTAGAGGATGCAGGCGGGCTCCAGGACGATGGAGCGCGCCAGGGCGACCCGCTTGCGCATGCCCCCGGAGAGGTCCGACGGCGCGAGCGCCTCGCTCCCGCGCAGTCCCACGAGGGCCAGCTTCTCGGCCACGCGCCTCTCCACCTCCTCCTCCCCGCAGACGCGGTGCTCCCGGAGCGGGAAGGCCACGTTGTCGA
>JAKAIJ010000264.1 GCA_021814355.1 Acidobacteriota bacterium | reverse complement strand
CACCTGGGGCTGGGCGCGACGGTCCTGGGGGCGGTGGAGGGGCTGTCGGACGTGGCTAAGTCCTCCACCAAGTGGCTGGCGGGGGTGGCGGGCCAGCGGATGAGGCGCAAGAAGGGCGTCATCGCGGCCATGTACGCCGTCACCACGGCCTGCGTGGGCGCCTTCGCCTTCGCGACCACGGCGGTGCCCTTCGTGGCGCTCAAGACCGCGGCCTGGCTCGCCAAGGGGTTCCGAGGACCGCTCAAGGACGCCCTCATGGCGGAGGCCGTGGACCCCTCCCAGTACGGGAAGGCCTACGGGCTCGAGCGGGCCGGGGACATGGCGGGCGCCGTGGCGGGGCCGCTGGTGGCGGCTCTCTGCGTCTGGGGGGCCGTCTCGCTGGACCGGATTTTCCTGCTGGCGGTGGCCCCCGGCGCGCTCTGCGTCCTTTCGGTCCTCGTCCTGGTGAAGGAGGGGCCCTCCCACGACGCGGGCCGTCGCCGGCTGCGCCCGCCCCTGCCGCCCGCCTACTGGGGGTTCTTGGGCGCGGTGCTGCTCTTCGGAATGGGGGACTTCTCGCGGACCTTCCTGATCTTCGAGGCGGGGCGCCGCATCGGCGCAGGCTCCGGCGCCGCGCTGCTCTCGGTCCCGGTGGCGCTCTACGTCCTGCACAACGCCGTGAGCGGCCTCGCGGCCCTGCCGTCGGGCCACCTGGCGGACCGTTGGTCCTACGGCAAGCTCCTGCTGGGGGGCTATGCCCTGGGGACTCTCTGCAACGCGGGGCTCGGCGCATGGCCGGGGGGCGGCCTCTGGGGCCTCCTGCCCCTGGTGCTCCTGAGCGGCGTCTACATCGCCGTGGAGGAGACGGTGGAGAAGGCCACCGCGGCGCGCATGGTCCCGGTGGAGGCGCGCAGCTACGCCCTGGGCATGCTGGCCACCGCCAACGCAGTGGGGGATCTCGTCTCGAGCGCCCTCACAGGCGTGCTCCTGGACCACGGAGGGCCTCTCTGGGCCTACGGTTCCGCGGCGCTCTTCACGGGACTCGGGACGGCGGCGCTGGGACTGCTGCTCTGGAGGCGGGGGCGTCTGGAGGGGGCATGATCCCCAGAAGCGTCCCTCGCGAAAGACCCGCCGCGACGTCGGCGGCACCGCTTCGCGCGGACCGGGTCTCGTGCAAGGAAGACGAAGGGCGGGCTCCCGAGGGACCCCGCCCAAGGCGGTCTTCCGTCGCCGCACTCACTCCAGCGAGAGCAGCACCTCTTCGGTGGGACCGACGGCGCGGGCCAGCATGCCGGTGCCCAGCTCGTTGGCGAACTGGACGCACTGCTTGAAGAGCCCGCCCAGGTCGCCGCCCTGCTCACCCTCGATGTTCAGGGCCTGCAGGACCGCGTCCACGGTGGAGAGCGGCACGGTCAGCTTGGTCTTGTCCGTCGCGGCCTTGAGGTCCTTCACCGTCAGGACCACGTTGACGGGCGTCTTGCCGGGCCGCGGGGCGGGGGTGACGAAGCCGGCGTAGCAGCTGGTCGTCCGCCCGTGCTCCTCCGCCGTGAAGATCAGGGTCTCGCCCGTCTTCCCGCGGTTGTCCTTCAGCGACTGCACGAGCTTGTCCAAGGAGAGGGTCACCTTCTGGCCGTTGACCGTTCCCGTGTGGACCTTGCGGCCGACGTTGTGGCGGTTCAGGAACTCGAGGACCGCCAGGGGGACCTCCACGGTGGCGGACTCCTTGTCACCGACGAAGCGCAGGCGGACGAGCTCGTCGGAGCGTCCCTGGGCGGCCAGGGGAAGGACGGCCAGCGCGCAGAGGGCGGCGGCCGTCAGAAGCGTCGCGATCCTTTTCCGGGAGACCATGTTCCACCTCCTCACGCTTCTATCTACGCGGCCGCGGAGAGGGGGGTTTCAACCGCCGTGGGGGGAGAGCGGGGGGCTGGCCCGAGCAGGCCACCCCCCTTCCGGACACCTCGAGACGGGCCGCCTGCTAGGCTTTGGTCTTGAAATCCTTCCCCAGCCACCCCCGGACCGCGAGCAGGAAAACCGGGGAGGAGATGGCGATGAGTCCGAAGACGAACCACATGAACTGGGTGTTCTTCGGCCCCTGGGCGGGACAGTAGGCTTCCATCATCTGGCCCGAGTAGAGGAGCGGGACCAGCGCCTTGGTCAAGAACCAGGGAAGCTGGGCGACCCCCTGATAGACGCCGGCCCGCCCCTCCGGGGCGATCTCGGTGGCGTACTGCAGGAAGCGGGGCTGCCAGAGCGCCTCTCCGATGGTCATGAGGACGATGTACAAGGTCAGGGTCACGATGTTGTTGCCGAGCACCAGGATGAAGGCCGAAGAGGCCATCACCGTCGTTCCGATCATCATCATGGTGTAGATCTTCTTCTTGTACGTCAGCGCGGTGGCGACCGGGACGATGAGGAAAATGAGGACCGCGTTGAGGTTGGAGAAGACCTCGAAGTAGCCGCCGATCCATCCTTCGTAGGCGCGGTTGATGTACTGCGGGAGGACGAGCCAGTTGTAGGTGAAGAGCGTCTGGACCGGAATCAACGCAAAGATGAAGACGAAGAACTTGGTGTCGGCGAGCGGGTGGGTGGCCACGTAGGCCAGGACGGCGGTCCTTGGGTTCTTCGGGAGAAGCGCGATGACGATGGGCGCCAAGAGGAAGGCTCCCCCCACCCACCAGGACCACGGCGCGGGGAGCTTCACGTAGGCGACCAGGAGCGCCCCCGCCAGCGTGATCCAGGCCGTGACCGGGACGCCCGTGGAGGCGGCCCCGGCTCCTTTTTCCGAAGCGCCCGCTTTCGCCGCCGGTTTCTCGGACCCGGCCTCCTTCTTGCCCTCCCGCTCAGCCAGAGCCGCCGTCTCCGCTTTGGCGGCGGCGATGGCTCTCTCCACCGTGGGCTTCGAGAGCAGGACCGCGGTGACGATCAGCGAGAGGACGGTGAGCGCCGTGAAGATCCAGAAGGTGCCGGGAATCCCGAGGCCCAGAAACTTCTGGTCGCGCAGAAGGAACGAGAGCATCAGGAGCGCCGATCCGGCGTTCATGAGGGCGTAGAGCATGGCGTAGGCCATGGCAGCGGTCTTGGGAGTCGTGAATTCACGGACCGCACTGTAGGCCGCCGGCTGGTACATCCCGTAGCCGATGAGGATCAAAAGGATCCCCCCCATCGTCGTCCAGTGGAGGAGAGAGCCCACGCCGTGAGGCTCCATCCCGAAGATCGTCGGCGCTCCAGAGATAAGGACTCGCCCCGCCACCAGGAAGACGAAGGAGAGGATCAGCGCCTTCCGCACCCCCCACCGGTCCGGGACGAACCCGAACACCACCATGGAGATGGCGATGCCCGATGTGAGCACGCCCACCATGTTGTGGGCCCAGACCTCGGGGTGGGCGACGGCGGCGAAGACGAAGTCCGAAAAGAGATC
>JAKAIJ010000033.1 GCA_021814355.1 Acidobacteriota bacterium | reverse complement strand
TACGCCGGGTTCCGGCCCCCCTCCGCCACCGGGGAGCGGCTGCGGATCATCAACTTTCACGGGGGGCGCAGTTCCTTTCCAACGGTCTCCATGGGAGACCTCCTCTCGGGGAAGACTCCGTCCGAGCGGCTGCGGGGAAGGATCTGCCTCGTGGGGGCGACCTTCGCCGCCAGCCACGACCTCTACGCGACCCCTTTCCACAGCGCCGCCACCTCCGACATGCCGGGGATCGAGATCCACGCGAACATCCTCGCCGGGCTGCTCGAGGGCCGCGGGCTGGCTCCCGATTCGCCGTGGCCCCAGTGGGCCGCCGTGGCGGCCCTGGCCTTCCTCCTGGCCTGGCCCGTCTTCGCCGGCCGCCCGGGGCTAGCCACCGCCGCCTGGCTCGGCGCCTCGGCGGGCTGGTGCCTCTGGTCGCTCCACCGCTTCACGGGCGCCGGCCGGGTGACCCTCCTCGCCGCTCCCCTCGCGGCGCTGGCCGCGACCTTCGGGACGGGGGTCTTCCTGAGCTATCTCCGGGAGCGGGAGTACCGGCGGGAGATCCGGGACCTCTTCTCCCACTACCTGGACCCCCGCGTGGTCGCGTGGCTCCTGCGGAACCCCGGCGGCCTCCAGCTGGGCGGCCAGCGCCGGCTGGTCACGGTGCTCGACACCGACATCGAGGGGTTCACCAGCATCACCGAGCGGATGGACCCGGCCCTCCTGGTGGCGCACCTCAACCAGTATTTCGAGGTCCTCACCGCCGCCATCATCGAGGCCGGCGGCCTCCACGACAAGTACGTGGGCGATGCGGTTATGGCCATCTTCGGCTTTCCCCTCGACCAGCCCGACCACGCGGTGCGGGCCCTTACGGCGGCCCGGCTGATCCTGGAGCGGGTGGACGCCCTCAACCCCGTCTGGGAGCGGCAGGGGCGCCCCCCGCTCAGGACCCGCATCGGCCTCTGCTCCGGGTGGGTCGTCCTGGGCGACGTGGGCGGGACCACCCGCCGGACCTTCACCGCCATGGGCGACGCCGCCAACCTGGCCTCCCGGCTCGAGGGGCTCAACAAGCGGTTCGGCAGCCGGGTCCTGATGAGCGAATCCACGGCCAAGCTCCTGCCCCGGGAAACGGCCATGAGGGACCTGGGAGAAGTCGTCGTCCGGGGGGTGAGCAAGCCCGTCCGCGTCTTCTGTCCCGACTTCGGCGTCCCCAAGGAGGGGTTGCTGGCCCTCGCCGAGGAGGAGCGCCGGGGCGAGCCCCGCGCCTAAGGACTTATCCGGAAGCAGGGCGCGGCCGCGCGCGCGGCGCCACATTTTTGCTTTTGCGCTTTTCAGGGCTTTTTCGGCGCGGGCTTCCCAGTTTGTGTGACGAGAATCACTTTCCTTATTTATGGAGCCCCGTATACTACCGAGCACCGGCCCTGCGTCTGATCGGGTCCGGCATGGAGGTCGCCATGCCTCGCAACGCCCTTGGGACGTCCCTGGCCCCCCTTTTCTGCGCCACGGCCCTCGCCCTCGCGGCCCTCGCCCCCGTGGGGACCGAGGCCCAGAGCCCCCTCTCCAACGAGGCACGGCTGCGCGCCCGGGAGGCCCTGGAAAGGGTCTACCACGCCCACCGGCAGGAGGGGCTCGCCCCCGAGGCGCGGGTTCCCTTCGAGACGGCGGCGCCGCGCGCGGCCCTCGAGGCCGAGGTCGCCGTGACCCTCCGCGAGTCTTCCGCCCTGGCGCGTTACTGGACCCCCATCACCGCCGAAGCCCTCCAGGCCGAGGTGGACCGGATGGCCCGCGACACCCGCGACCCCGCCGTGCTGAGGGAGCTCTTCGCCGCGCTGGACGACGACCCGGCGCTCATCGCCGAGTGTCTCGCCCGGCCCGCGCTGGCGGACCGGCTCGCCAGGCGCTACTACGCCGCCGACCCGCGTCTCCACTCGGCGGTACGGGCCCGCGCCGAGGCCGCCCTCGCCGCGGGCCCGCAGGCTCTGGCCTCCTGGCGGGAGGGCGAGCACCGCCTCCTGAGGTTCCGCTCGGGGGAGCCGGGCCTACCCGCCGCGGGGGGGTGGAGCACCGTCTCCGCGGAGGAATTCGCCCTCCTCGCGGCGGAGCTCCCCGCCGCCCCCGGCGTTGTCCGCCTCGTGGAGACCTCCGGCGCCTTTGTCCTCCAGCTCACCTCGCGCCGAACCGCGCGGGATCTCGAGGCGGAGGTTCGCCTCTTCCCGAAGGTCCCTTTCGAGACCTGGCTCCAGGGAGAAAGCCCCGAGACGGCCGAGGTTCCGGGGGCCGACCGGCTCGTCGTCCCCGCGCCGCGCGCGCTGGACGGCCGCTACCTTCCGGATACCTGGGCCCTGGAGGCTTTCGTCCCCTCCCCTCGGTCGGGCCACACGGCGGTCTGGACGGGGAGCGAGATGATCGTCTGGGGAGGTCTCGCCAACTCCGCCGACACCAACACGGGCGGGCGATACCGGCCCGCCCTCGACGCCTGGGAATCGCTGCCCACGACGGACGCTCCCTCGGCCCGGCAGAACCACACCGCCGTCTGGACCGGCTCCGAGATGGTCGTCTGGGGCGGATCGAGCTTCACGGCGGGCCGGCTGAACAACGGCGCCCGTTATAACCCGGTCCTCAACGCCTGGACGGCCCTCCCCTCCGTGCCCTGGCTGGCTCCACGCGCCCAGCACACCGCCGTCTGGACGGGAACCAACATGATCGTGTGGGGGGGCACGGGGGACGCGGGGGAGCTCGGCGACGGCGGCGTCTACAGCCCCGGCCTGGACGCCTGGTCGGCGGTGAAGACCAACGGAACCCCCCCGGCGGCGCGCACGCTCCACGTGGCGGTGGCCTGGGGCGGCGGCATGATCGTCTGGGGCGGCTACAACACCGCCTCGGGGTTCTTGAGCGACGGCGCACGCTACAGCTCGGACGCCGGGGTCTGGACAACCCTGTCCGCGACGGCCCTCTCGGGGCGCATGCGGGCCACCGCCGTCTGGGCCGGCTCGGAGATGATCGTCTGGGGGGGGAGCAACAGCGGCACGAAGTTCGGCGACGGCGCACGCTACAACCCCAGCCTGGACGCGTGGACCCCGCTTCCCGCCGGGGGGCCCTCCGGCCGGGACGACCACACGGCCCTCTGGACGGGCGAGAAGATGCTCATCTGGGGAGGACGAAGCGGCGTGGTTGAGAGAACCGGCGCCCAGTACAACCCGGCCACCAACAGCTGGTCCCCCACCAGCACTCTGGGCGCCCCGAGCGCCCGCACGCTCACCGCGACGGTCTGGACCGGGAGCGAGATGCTGGTGTGGGGCGGCCAGTCGGACGCCGACGCCCTCGACGACGGCGGCCGCTACAACCCCCAGTGGGATTCCTGGCTCCCCCTGGCCGCCAGCCAGGCCCCGCCGCCGAGGACCGGCCACACCGCGGTCTGGACGGGCGCCGAGATGATCGTCTGGGGCGGCATGGTGGGCACCGACTATTCGCAGGACGGAGGCCGGTACTCGGCGGCCCTCGACACCTGGTCCCCCTTGTCCACCACGGGCGCCCCGGCGGGGCGGTACGGCCACCTCGCCGTCTGGACGGGCGCCGAGATGATCGTCTGGGGAGGAAGCACCGCAGGAGGGTCCGCCAGCGACGGCGGCCGCTATAACCCCGCCGCAAACTCCTGGGCCGCCACCAGCCTCACGGGCGCCCCCGCGGGATCCGGCCGCCCCGTCGGAGTCTGGACCGGGAGCCAGATGATCGCCTGGCTCCCCACTTCCACCACGGGAGGGCGCTTCACGCCGGGGGCGGTGGGCACACCGGGTACCTGGACGGGCATGTCGGCCGCCGGGGCTCCCACCACGCCGAGCGGCTCCACCGCCGTCTGGACCGGCACGGAGATGATCGTCTGGGGCGGGTGGAACGGCTCCGCCGCGGTCGCCACCGGAGGCCGGTACAACCCGGGAAACGACGCGTGGACGGCCACGGCCACCACCGGCGCCCCCGCCGCGCGCACCGGCCACACCGCCGTCTGGACGGGCCGCGAGATGGTCATCTGGGGGGGGGACACCTGCGGAAACATCGGGGGGATGTGCGTCGAGACCCTCTTCGCTTCCGGCGCCCGCTACAACCCCAACTCGGACGCATGGACGGACCTCGGCACCGGCGGGACGGCGCCGGTGGCGCGCTGCCAGCACACGGCCGTCTGGACCGGCCGGGACATGATCGTCTGGGGAGGCCTGGACGGCCCCTACGTCCAGAACCACACCTTCTCGGGGGACATCCTGACCCTCTCCGACCCGCCCGATCCGGCGCTGGACTCCTGGCGCCCTACGCCCGCCGCCCCCGCCCCGAACTCGCGCTACCAGCACAGGAGCGTCTGGACGGGCAGCGGAATGATCGTCTACGGCGGCAGCCCGGGGACCGGGACGGGGATTCTCTTCCCCAACACGCGCCCCACGAGCAGCCCCTCCCTCGCGGTGAACCACGTCGCGACGAACATCCTCACGCTCGGGGGCGCCGCCGACCAGTTGAACCTCTCCCACACCCTGCCCGTGGACTGGATTGACAACGTGGAGGGAACCTCGCCCTGGACCCCCACCGGCGCGTGGCACAAGGTCTACGCCGAGAACTGCTCGGGGGCGAGCGACTACTACTCGCCGGTCTGGGCCTGGCGCTTCGGCAACAGCGCCACCTGCGACTACGACGGCGCCCTCGGAACCTACACCCTCACCTCCTCCCGAACCTTCACCACCACCTCCCGCACCGCCCTGGCCTTCCGGTATTTCCTCCACACCGACCCACGGACCGCGGGCGGCACCCTCAGCTTCGCATCGGGCCCGGGCCCCTTCCCCATCCCCGACAACGACCCTTCGGGAGTGGAGGTGCCCATCCACGTCCCCGTCACGGGCGTGGTCGGACGGGTGCGGGTCTCGGTCAACCTCTACCACACCTGGGACGGAGATTTGACCCTCAGCCTCGTCGCCCCCGACAACACCGAGGTGGTCCTCTGCGCCCGCCGGGGCCTCAACGGCGACAACTTCCTCGGCACCACCTTCGACGACGCCGCGACCACCCCCATCGCCTCGGGGACGGCCCCCTTCACGGGGAGCTTCATCCCCGACTCCCCGCTTGCCGCCCTCTCGGGCAAGTTCACGGGGGGCGACTGGCGGCTGAAGGTAGTGGACGGCGCCCCCGGCGACAGCGGGAGCGTCTACAGTTGGTCCCTCGAGATCACCACCGCCCCCGCCGCCACCGTCGAGGCCTGGGACGGCTCCGTCTGGCGGCGGCTCGCGACGGACGCCGCGCACTGGGGAAGCGCCGGCGACGGATTTCTGCTGGAGGACGGCTGCACCCGGTGGCACGCCGCGGAGATCCCTCTCGCCCCCGCCATCCCCGCGGGCACCGTGACCCGGATCCGGTTCGCCCTCACCCGCGACGGCGTCAACGGCGCCACGCTCGGGTGGCTCCTGGACGACATCGGCGTAGGCGAGCCCGCGGGCGACGGAAGCCTCTCCGCCGCCACGGTGACCTGCAGCGACGGCAGCACGGCTACGACCCCCATCCCCTACCACGACGCTTGGGACCACCCCCGGTTCGAGTGGGACGTAAACGGCGACGGGATTTACGACAACCCGGACACGACGACGCCCTCCTTCGACCTCTACGAGTCCCCGGGGCCGGGCCAGGCGGGCTTGGCCGACTTCGGGCTCGCCGCACCGGGCACCTACTCCATCCAGCTGACCGTCTTCGACAGCCGCGGCCTCAGCGACGCCCGGACCGTCACCCTGCAGGTGAACGACGGCGTCCCCCCCACGGCCCGGGTGGTGGCCCCCAACGGCGCCGAATCCTGGGACTACTCCCCCGACGACGTCAACCGGAAGCACCACCTGATCGTCTGGGACGCCGCGGACAACTTCGGGATCGCCCGGGTGCGGCTCTCCTACACTACCGACGGCTCCACCTGGACCTGCATCGCCGACAGCGCGGGGACGACCTGCGCCGCCGGGGTTCTCTCCGCCACCGACAACTCCTTCGACTGGGCCATGCCGACCCAGGCCGAGGCGGCGGCGGCGGGCCAGGTCTTTCCATCGGTCAACGCGAAGGTTCGGGTGGAGGTCTGGGACTCCTCGGACAATGTCGGGGCCGACCAGTCCAACGCCTCCTTCTACGTCATCCAGCCCACCGCCGCGGCGATGCGCACCCTCATCCTCACGAACACGGCCTGGTTCACCTCGCTCTACGGCGGGAGCGCCGCCGCGCAGCTCTTCAACAAGCTTCTGGAGTTGGCCGCCCACAATAAGGTCAGCGGCGTCGTCCTCGACCTTAACAACGTCCCGGCCCTTGGCCCGCTCTACGCCGACTGGGACGCGACGCCTACAGACTCGGCTAAGGCCAACGCCGTGGCCGACGGCGTCCGCGGCTACGTCGCGGCCCAGGTAGGGGCGACCTACACCAACGCCCGCTACCTGGTTCTCACGGGGGACGACCGGATCATCCCGCACCTCCGAATCGCCGACGGGACCCTCACCTTCTCCGAGAGCCAGTACACCTCGCAGGTGGACTGCACCACGACCGTCGGGTCCGCCGTCTGCGCTAATCAATATCTCACCGACAACGCCTTCGGCGACATGGACTACGACGTCACCACCGTGGGCTCCCTCTTCCTGGCGCTTCCCGACCTGGCCACCGGGCGGCTCGTCGAGACGCCCCAGGAGATGGTGGACACCATCAACACCTTCATCGCCCAGAACGGCCAGATCACCCTCAACAAGGCGCTGGTGACGGGCTACGACTTCCTCGTGGACTCCGCCCAGGACATTCAGGGCGAACTGGGGAGCACGGGAAAACCGGTGGACGCTCTCATCGGCGCGGGATGGAACGCCGCCGCCCTCGAAAACGCCCTCTTCACGAGCCCCCGCCACGCGCTCCACAACCTGAACGACCACAGCAACCACTACACCATCGGCACGCCGGGCGGCCTGCTCACTACGACCCAGATGGACACCCACGCCGGACGCCCGCTGGAGGGCACGCTCTTCTACAACGTGGGGTGCCATTCCGCGCTCAACGTCCCGCCCGCCTTCGCCCAGCCCCTGGACCTGCCCGAGCTGATGCTCAAGAAGGGGGTCGCGGCCTACGTGGGCAACACCGGGTTCGGCTGGGGGCTGCGCAACGGCGTCGGCTACAGCGAGCGCCTCATGGAGCTCATCACGGCGCGGCTCCTCGCCCAGGGCACCTCGGCCCTTGGACTCGCGCTGGCCGACGCCAAGCGGGATTACTTCCTGGAAAACCACCGCTACGACGTCTTCGACGAGAAGGTGCTCTTCGAGTCCACCCTCTACGGCCTGCCCATGTACCAGGTGGTGGTCTCGGCCGCCGCCGTAAAGCCGCAGCCACCCGAGCTCTCGGCCATGGGGCCCGACGTCCAGGAGGCCGGCGGGATCACGCAGAAGAAGTCCCTGCGCGGCCCCGGAGGGGCCAACGTTCTCCCGCCCGGAGTGACCGAGCTGACCTTGAACTTCGATTTCAGCGCCCCCGGGGTCTACCAGAAGGTGACGACGGCGGACGGGAGCTACTACCGGCTGAACGGCCGCACGAGTGCCGAGGTGGGCGACGCCATCCAGCCGCTCTTCGTCTACGACTCGAGGCTCTCGGGCACGGTCTCGCACGGTGTGGTCTTCACCGGCGGCGCCTTCGTGAACGAGTCGCCGTTCACCCCTGTCGTCGCCTCGGCGCTCAGCAACCAGCCCGACAACGGCCCCGGTCCCATCGCCCCTTGCCCGGGCTCCTTCATTCCGACGGTCCAGGCCACCCACCCGAGCATCGCCAGCTCCCTCCAATTGACCGAGCTGACCCGGATGACGGTGCACACGGGGTACTTCCACGACGGAAACGTGGAGAGTCGCTTCAACCAGATGAGTTTCATCGTCTACTACAGCAACAGCGCCGATAGGACCGCGCCCGTGGTGACCGACCCCGGCGTGGGCAACCTCCACACCCTCAACGGGCTCACCGCCAACTTCTCGGTGGAGGCCTCCGACGCCTCGGGGGTCTACCGCGTCTTCATCGTTTACACCGACAAACAGTCCACTTGGCAGACCTTCGACCTGGCCTACAACGGGTCGAGCGGCCGGTGGGAGGGCGGCTTGGCTCTGCGCCGGAGCGTCGTCTACTATGTCTACGCCGTGGACAACGCGGGCAACGTGGGCACGATCCTCACCACCGGGCCGGACCTGGACGTCAATGGACAACCTACGGGCACGACTTACACCGGCGCGCGCATCTTCGCGGCCACCCTCCCCGACACGGACGGCGACGGCCTCCCCGACGCCTGGGAGACCGCCCACGCCCTCAACCCCAACGACGCCACCGGCGCCAACGGCGCCAACGGCGATCCCGACTACGACGGCTTCTCCAACGCCGAGGAGTTCAACGGCTCCACAGACCCCCAGAACGCCGACTCCGACGGCGACGGCGACAACGACGGCTCCGAGGCCCACCACGCACGCAACCCCCTCCTCCAGGGCGACGGCAAGTACGTCACCATCGCCGTCACCAAGCTGGGCAACGACATCCGCCTCGACTGGCCCCCCGCCTCCGGCAACAACGCCGTCATTGACGGCCCCTACTGGGTCTACCGCTCCACGACGCCCTTCTTCGGCGCCGCCAACCTCCTCAACCCCCCGCCCGGCCAGCTGCCCACCGGAACCACCTCCTACACCGACACCGGCGCCGCCGCCGCCGGCCAGCCCACCTACTACTACACCCTCGTCAACGCACGTTATAACGCCCCCGCACCCACCGTGGACGTCCTCTCGCCCGCCACAGGGCCCGCCGCCGGAGGAACCGCCATCGCCGTCTACGGCTCGGGCTTCATGGCTCCCGCCACCGTCACCATCGCCGGCGTGCCCTGCACCTCAGTGGTCGTTGTGAACGACACCAAGATCACCTGCGTCACCCCCCCAGGCTCCGCCGGCCCCCAAGACGTCACCGTCACCAACCCAAACGGCCAGTTCGGCACCAAAACCGGAGGGTTCTCCTACTTCTGAGCTTCCAAGATGAAGCCGGCATAGGCTCTTAGGAAAACACGCAGAAACGAGGGGCGGCCACAACAGGCCGCCCCTGCTTCGTTGCCACGGACGAATCTTCTCAGGAAAACCCGAGGTCGGCGAGGATCGCGGGGGTGTTCTGCCGTCGGGCAAAGGCCCGGATCCGCCGCTCTACCCCAGCTCGCCCCGCTTCATCCCCCAGCCGCTCCACCACCGCCAGCAGGTCCTTGGCGGTTTGGACGAACCAGGGGACATTGCGCAGCACGTCGAATCCGCGCAGGGCGCCGAGGAAGTCCTTCAACGCCTCGGCGTCGCGCCCCTGCGCCACGCGCGCGTCAGCCACGTTGTAGCTCGACTCCGCCAGCCACTGCCGGCTCCCGATGCGCCGTCCCACGGCCCGGCACTTCCGATAGCACCTCACGGCCTTGTCGTGCTCCGAGAGAAAGTAATGGACCACCCCCATCTGGTTCCAGAAGGCGCAGGCGGCGTACGGGTCCTTCTCCGGATCGAGCAGGGGGCGGACCTCCTCGAGCACCTCGTAGGCCTCCTTGGGCTTCTGGGACCAGTTTAGGGCCGTAGCCAGGACGGTGGCGGCGCCGATGATGTTGAAGGGGGAGCCCACCTGCCGCGCGAGCCGCAGCGCCTCCTGGGCGTGGGCCGCCGCCGCGGCCCAGTCGCCTCGGGCCTTTCCGACGTTGGCGAGACCGAGGCACGCCCTCACCGAGAGCGGGTAGTCCCTGGCTTCCCGGGCACGGGCGAGGGCTTCCTCGTAATCCTGGCGCGCCTGGTCCAGCCGCCCCACCTGATAGGCGATGCTGCCCTCCAGCACCAGCACGGGACCGAGATGGCGCTCGAGCCCCGGGAGTTCGGAGAACCTCCTCAGCTCCCGCGCCGAACTCGCCGCATCGGCCATCCGGGCAAGGCGCAGGAGCGCCGAGGTGCGGAACATGGTCACCCGCAGGAGGTGCTCCGGGTGCGCGGCGCTCTCCTCCTCTTCCAGCAGCCGCCCCGCCCGCTCCAGGCAAGCCTCGAACGCCCCCGCCGAATCGAGGATCTTCAGCATCAGCTGTTCGGAGCGGTTCCGGAGCTCCACGGGGACGCCCCGCCGGGACTCGAGTTCCGCCACCAGCTCCCTCGCCTTGTCGTAGGCCCCCGTCTGCTCCGCGCAGAAAGCGTACGTGAAGCACTCCTCCGGCGGAAGCGGCTTGCCCGTGCGCCCGGCCCAGACCTCAACCTGGGCGTACTGCCGCACCGCCTCGCGGTAGGCGAAGACCTCCTTGAACGCGCGCGCCGCCAACAGGCCGTAGCCGAGCGCCCGGTCGAACTCCCCGCCCTCGCCGAAGTGGTACGCGAGAACCGCGGCGTCGCCGCGCCGGTTGGCCGGCCTCGCCTCCAGCGCTTCGGCGGCGCGCCGGTGGATGCTGCGCCGGTTGGCCAGCAGGACGGCGCCGTAGGCCGCGTCCCGCAGCGTCGCGTGGGGGAAGAGGTAGCGCCCTCCGCCGGCGCTCTGCACGCCCAGTTCCGCCAGGGCGGCGAGGTGCTCCTCCAGAACGGCGGCGCTCATCTCCGGAAGGAAAACCGCTTGGAGCAGGTCCGCATCGAAGCCCATCCCGAGGCAGGCCGCCACCTTAAGGACGTTGCGCGTCACGAGGGGCATCCGGTCAATGCGCGCCAGGACCACCCCCTCCACCGTCCCGGGAAGTCCCACGGCCCCCCCGCGGTCGAAGAGGATCCGGCTCTCGCGGTCCCTTCGGATGTAGCCGCGGTCCCGCAGGCCTCCGATCAGCTCCAGGATGAAGAGGGGGTTTCCGCCCGACCGCTCCTCGAGAAACTCGGCCAGATCGCCCGGGATCCGCTCCGCCTCGAGCTGGCGGACCGCCAGCAGGCGGGAGGCCGCGGAGGAGAGGCCGGTCAGGGGCAGACGCCGCGCGCCGGCGGGGACCATCGCTCCGGGCCTCGCCGCGACGACGACCAGAACCGGCGCGCCGCGGAGCCGGGAGAAGAGGGACGGGAGGAGCTCCGCCGACCCCGCGTCCGCGGCGTGCCAGTCGTCCAGTGCCAGGATGAGCGGGCTCCGGGCCGCCAGGGCGCCGAGCGAACGCGCGAGCAGATCCGCGGTCTTCTCCTCCCGGTCCGTCCCCTCCAGGACCTCCGCCGCCCGCGAGAGCGGAACCTTGGCGCCCAAGAAGCGCAGCGCCAGGCCGAGGAACTCCTCCTGGTCGGGGAGGAGGTCCCGCAGCCGCTTTTCCACCTCGGACAGGTCCCATCCCCCCTCCCCGAGCAGGTCGCGGAAGAGGCCGACCCAGACCTGGAAGGGGGCGGGGTTCACGGAGGCGCATGCGCCGAGCGCTACCCGCACCCCCGCGCGGGAGCGCTCCTCGAGGAACTCCTCCAGCAGAGCCGTCTTGCCCATGCCGGCCTCGCCCTCCAGGAGCAGCAGGGCCGCGCCGCCGCGGCCCTTGCGCGGGGCGGCGCGCCGTAGGGCGGAGAGCTCCACCTCCCGGCCCACGAGCCCCGCCCGGTGCGCCGTCGTGCGGGCCCGCTCCCGCCGCTGCGCCGAGAGGGGCTGCGAAACCTTGATGGGCTTGCTCTTGCCCTTGAGGGTCAAGCTCTTATAGGGGCCCCAATGGAACCGCTCTCGCGCCGCGGCGCGGACGGCCTCGGTGACCAGGACCTGTCCGGGCCGGGCCGCCCCCATGAGACGGGCCGCCACGTTTACGGCGTCGCCCATGACCGTGTACTCGCGGCGGGTGCTGCTGCCCATGGTTCCGCAGAAGTTGGTGCCGAGGCTCAGGCCCGCCCGCTGCCCTCGCGCCCAGGGGATCGCCCGGTCGAGGGACTGGAGGGCGAGGGCGAAGGCCACGGCCCGCTCCTCGTTGTCCTCGTAGCTCTCGGGGGCCCCGAAGAAAGCGAGGAACTTCGACCCCTTGTCCCCCATGTCCATCCGGTTGAAGGAGCCGCCGAACCCCTTGAGCAGCGCGGTCACGCGGAGGAAGTAGTCGTTCAAGCGCGCGAGGCTGCCCGGGTCCGCGTAGTCAAGCCCCGGGAAGGCGGCGAAGACGGTGGCCACGGGGCGGTGCTCGCCCAGCATGGACTCGCTCCCCGCGGCGATCTGGCCCCAGACGGCGGGCAGGAGGAAGGGGCGGACCCGCTCCGGCGGCGGGCGGGGGACCTCGCGGGCGGGCGGCCTTGACGCCGCGCCGCGGAGCCCCCGGAGCCGGGCGAATCCATCGCCGAGAGGCTCCGCGTCCAGGACCGCCGCGGCCACCTCCGGGGGAACCGCGTCCACGACGGCCCAACCCGGCCTGGCGTGGTGCTCGGCCTCGGCCATCCGGTCCAGGGCGTCCCCCGCCAGCACGTGTTCCATCCGCTCGGCCGGGTCCCCCACCAGCCCCGTCAAGCACTCGCCGGCGCTCAGCCCCACCTTCAGGCTGAGGGGGAAATCGCCCCATGGCGTCCGCGCCGTGCGCACTTCGCCCAGGGTTCCGAAGATGTCCAGGGCGCAGGCGGCGGCCTGCCTCACGCAGGTTCCCGGGGCCTCGCCCGGCATCCCTTCGAAGAGGACGGTGACGGCGTCGCCGCCGAATTTCACCGTGTCCCCTCCCCACGCCTCCACGACGCCGAGCAGGGTCTCGAAGTAGTCGTTGAGGTGGACCGTGAGCGCCTCGGTGCCCGCCTTGCCCTGCCGTGCCAGGGTTTCCGAGAGGGGGGTGAAACCGGAGACGTCGCAGAACATCACCGCGGCGCGCTTGCGGAGGGGCCTGCAGGGTTCGGCGTCCCCCGAGGCCAGAAGGGTCGTCACGTAGCGGGGAAGATGGGCGGCCAGGGCTTGGTCTGCCATCGCGCCTCCGCGTTACGCCACGGCCTTCGGGGGGAGCCCGGGCGCGTCCCGCCGCCCGCCGCGGACACCACGCCGCGAGGGGATTCTACCACGCCGCCGAGGGTGTATCCGGGCGGAAGGAAGGATTGCAGTCGGGGACGGCGACGCCCGCGACCCGGAGGAACGCTCTGCGGAGGTCTCCATGGCAGAATCGCGGGGAGAACCCCAACCACCCCGGCGGCTCAGCGTCTTCGGCGGAGGGGACTCGCAAGGGCGACGGCGATCACGGTCCCTCTCCAGTGAAGGATGCAGGCGCCCTCCACGCGACGAAGCGACGGGCGGGAGCCCCAAAGGAGATCACTTGGTTCTCCACAGGGGGGCCTCCCAGGAGAGGTAGAGAAAGACGCCGCTGTGCGGGCTTTCCCGGGTCAGGCCGACGGGCACCGCGGCGCCGAGGACGAGCTGTCCTTTGGGAAGGTTAAAGGCACACCGGAAGCCCGGGCTGAAAAGCACCTGGCTCGTCCTGACCTTGGCCCCCTCCTCCCCGAACTGCTCCTGCTGGTACGCCACGGTCTCCATCATGAGGTTGAACCTTTCGGCGGCCAGCCAGATGACGCTCATCCCCTCGTTGGTCCCCCAGAGGTCCCGGCGGAGGGTCTTGCCCGATGGTCCCAGGCTCTTGGCTCCAGGGTAATAGGTACCGCCGAGGTTCGCATGGAAGGCAAGAAACCTGGAGACGCGCTTGCTGAGGGGCAGGTTGACCTGCCACCCCACCGTCCCGGCGCCGAGCCCCCGGCGCCACTCCCCCGTCGGGAGAATGGCGCTCAGCCGCGGCGCGACGGCCACGCCGTCTTTGCTCTCCCTGCAGAGCTGGTAGCGGTAGTTGAGCACGAGATCGCCGAGGCCAGATGGCGCACCGCGACCAGCCCCCGTCCAGGAGGCCGTGTAACTGAGCTGGTGCGTCTCGGCGGGGACCGGCCACTCGTTGGTGAAGCTGAGGGCCCACAGATCGTTCGGGCGGGTGTAGAGCCCGCCGAAGATCCACTGGACCACCCCGGGCTCCTGGTTGTACGCCTCCTCGACCAGAAAGGAGTTGTCCTCGATCGCCTCGGGCCAGGCCGCCTTTTCGCCGTCACCCGTCGGAGCCGGGGTGGCCTCCGCCGAGACGGCCGGAGTCCGGGCCGCCGCGGGCTCGGCCTGCTGCGCCCAAGCGGTGGATGCGACCGCTAGAAGAAAACCGAACAGCGCTCTCTTCATGATTCCCCTCCCCCTCTCCCTCGCGCCGCAGCCACTAACGGGACCGGCCGAGCCTCACGACCAGCACCGAACGGACGCGCGTCTCCGACTCGCGCGTCAAGCCGACCGCGACGCCCGCCTTGAGGACCAGCCGCGCCGAGAGCGGAATGGCCACGAAGGGCTGGACGTAGTGCTCCTGTCGGTTCCCCATGAGCCCGAAGTCACCCTCCTCGCCCAGGCCGCCGAAGAACTCCAGGCCGTAGAGAAGATGGCTGTCTCCGTCCATGTCCGGGTCGAAAGCGGCGGACCCTTCCTTGCCCGAGGCCGCGCCCTTGATGAAGAAGCCGCCCGCGTAGCCGAACTCCGTCCTGCCGCCGTCCAGGCTCCTTTCGGCGACGAGGTTGAGCGCGAGGTTCCCCCAGTCGAAGTCCTGCGAGAAGATGAGCCGCCCCTCGGCCTCGTGCTCGGTCCGGAAGGCCTCGGGCTCCTCCTCGCCGGCGTTCCCGACGACCGCGTTGCGGTAGGTCTCGGGATGGTGGAACTGCTCGTACTCCAGGTAAAAGACGGGGACGAAGAAGCCGCCCCGGGTCCACGGACGGAACCGCGTCTCAAATTTGTATCCGTCCACTCGTCCTCCCCCCGAAGGCGCCCAGGTTCCCAGGAGGTACAGCGAGCTCGCCACGTGCGGGTTGAAGCCGTGCTCCAGCTCGATGGCCTGGCCGTAGACCCACGGCTCGCCGGGGGGCTTCACGGCATCGAGGCCGAACTCTAGCTCCCACTCGCCCTCCTCCATGTGGTGGGTGTAGGTGTCGAAGTACGGGCCGCTGCCGGCGGAGCTGGCGACTCCCGCCAAGAGCAGCAACGCGGCGAAAACCAGACGAAGCCTCATGACATCCTCCCTTTCCTATCTCGAGCGCCCGCGGTCTCTGGCGGTCCCATCCACCGGTTGCGAAGCGCTCGCCAAAAGTTAGCGTTTCCTAACTACGCGGTCAAAAAAAGAGCAGCCACCTCCCCCTCCGACTCTCCCTCCCGGAAGCCGTTAGCGTCCATGGCCGGAGGGGCCGGGGCCCGGGCCTTCCAGACAGCGAGCGCATTCGGGGAATGCGCCCCTGTCGTGGCAGGTGAAGCCGAATCCGCGGATCCACTTCGCGCCGGCCCTCGGGCAGACCTCCACGAAACGCGCGAAGTCTAGAAACCGCGCCATGACCCCGGCGCCCAGAACATGTTCCATCCGGCAGGCCGCGTGTTCCGCCTCCGCCGGCGGCACCGCCAGGACTTTGACCAGGAAATCCTTGAGAATCGCGTGGCGGCGGACGACGTCGGCGGCAACCCGCTTTCCCTCGGAGGTCAAGGTGACGCAGGCGTAGGGATCGTAGTGGACGAGCCCCCGCTGGCTGAGCGCCTTGAGGGCTCCGGTGACGGAGGGGCGCGAGACCCCCAGGCGAAGGGCGATCTCCGCCGCCCGGGCGCCGCGGTCATGGCGCTCGAGGTGATAGATGGCCTCCAGGTAATCCTCCAGGCTCTCGCTCAGTTCGATCGTCGCCGCCGCGCTCATGCCTCTCTCCCAAAGTTAGGATAACCTAATATACAACTTCGGCGACCCCTTGTCAAGCGCCACCCGCTGGGCAAGGGCGCGACCTCGGGTCTCTTGTAGGACCCTCGTCTTTCAACGTGTATAATGGCGCGGGGCCGGCCGCGGCGGGACGCCATGAAGATCATCGTGAACGCCATCCCGA
>JAKAIJ010000263.1 GCA_021814355.1 Acidobacteriota bacterium | reverse complement strand
CCCCTCGGCCTGGAGGTAGACCGTGCCCGCCACGAGGCAGGCCACGAAGGAGCCAGGATGGTCCGCGAGGTAGGCGCGGGCCGCCTCGCGGGCCTCCAGGGGGCGCTGCTGCTTGTCCAGGAGGTCGAGCAGCGCCTGCTCCTCGGGGGCGGGCCGGTACCCCTCCGCCGCGCCCGCGGCGAGCGACAGGACGAAGAGCAGGACGGCGGCCAGGAGGGGCTTCGCGCGCACGCCTCATGCCTCCGGGCGCAGGGTGCTCCGGCTGAGCGCCTCCAGGGGCGCCTTGAGGACCTGCCGGACGATGTCGGCGGGGGAGCCGGCCCCGGGGCCCAACTCCATGCGGTGGCCGAAGACGTGGGGGGAAAGCCAGGCGATGTCCTCCGCCGAGACGTAATCCCGATTCCGCAGAAGCGCCGCGGCCTTGAGGGCCGGCACGAGGAGGACGAGGCTGCGGGTGGAGACCCCCTGTACCACCTGGGGGTGCGCCCGCAGGGCGCGGGCCAGGTCCACGAGGCAGGTGTGGACCGCGGGAGCGACGTGGACGCCCTGCTCCACGATGCGGCGCGCCTCCACCACTTCGCCTCGGCCGACCCTGGGCAGGGAGCCGGGGTCGGGGGCGCTCTGGCGCGCGACGCGGGTGTCGAGGACCGCGAGCTCCGCGTCCCGGTCAATGTAGTCCATGCGGATCTTCAAGAGGAACCGGTCGAGCTGGGGCACGGGCAGGGGATAGGTTCCTGCCACGTCGCGGGGGTTCTGGGTGGCGATGACGAAGAAGAACTCGTCCAGCGGATGGGTGACGTTGTCCACCGTCACCTGCTTCTCCGCCATGGCCTCGAGCATGGCCGCCTGGACCTTGGGGGAGGTGCGGTTGATCTCGTCCCCGAGAACCACGTGGGCGAAGAGCGGGCCGGGGCGGAAGTGGAACCGGCCGCTGTCGGGCTCGAAGACCGAGACCCCCGTGATGTCCGAGGGGAGCAGGTCCGGGGTGAACTGGATGCGGCGGAAGGCGGGGAAGGTGTCGCCGCCGCCGTCCTCCACCGCGTCGCCCAGGGCCTTGGCGAGGGTCGTCTTGCCCGAGCCGGGGTAGTCCTCCAGAAGGACGTGGCCGTCCGCGAGCAGCGCGGCGAGCACCAAGTCCACCACCTCGTCGCGGCCCAGGACGGCGAAGCGCAGGCGCTGCCGGAGCCGCTCCAGGACGGAGCGCGCGAGGGTCAAGTCGGGGGCGTGTCCGGCGGTGCCGGGCGCGAAGTCATCCATGCGGGTCCTCCTTTTTGCACCGGATCATCGTACACCCCACCAGGAGACGGGGTTGAGGGCGCCGAAAAAGCGCCGCGGGCGGCTCGTGCGGGCGGCGAGCTGGGCGCGGGCGGAGACGAGCAGCGCGCGGCACGCCTGGGACTCCGGGTCCGAGCCCGGGCGTCCAAGGGCGCGGCGCAGATGGCGCGCGGTCAGTTCCGCGAAGGCGGGGCTGGCGCCGGCGAGCTCGCGGGCGAACGCCTCCCGCGGCTGGCCCCAGAGGCGCCTCCGGCCCGTTGCGGCCGCGGTGTCGAGGGCGGCGCGGTAGGCGAGCCGCGGTACCTCGCCCGGGGCGCAGAAGCCCGGCGACCACCGCCTCCAGAGCTTCACCGCGTACGCCGCGGGCAAGGCCAGGGCGAGAAGGGCGAGCAGGAGGAGGCCCAGGGCCGCCAGGGCGCCCTTGACCGCGTCCCAGAGGGAAGCCCCGGGACGGTCCTGCGGCGGGGGCTCGGGGGGCGGCTTCTCCTGCATGACCATGTCCCCGAGCATCTGCTGGAGCCCCGGGTCGGGAGCCTCCTCCGGCGGGACCGTGCTCTTGGCCGGGCTGATGTCGAGGGGGACCCAGCCCGTCTCCTCCAGGCAGATCTCGGGCCAGGCGTGGGCCTCGCGCGAGCGCACGAGGAGCGAGGCGCCCCCGCCCCGGAAGTCGGCGCGCACGGCGTACCCCGCGGCCACCCGGGCGGGGACGCCCACGGCCCGGTAGAGCAGGCAGGCGGCGTGGGCGAAGTGGACGCAGTGGCCCGTGAGGTCGCCGAAGAGGAACTCCGAAACGGGGTCCCCCTCCTCGCCGTGGGTGGAGTTCAGGCTGTAGGTGCCGTTCCGGTCCAGCCAGAGCTTGACCGCCACGGCGCGGGCGAAGGGCCGGTCGCGGTAGGGGGCGGGCAGGGTCGCGAGGATCTTCTCGGCGAGGGCGCCGTAGCGCGGGTCCGCGGGTCCCTCGGTGTAGTGGGCGAAAGTGTTGTCCCCCCATCCCGCCCCGCCGGCCTTCTCGGGAAGGAGGGCCATGGGCGCGAGCTCCAGGGCGCTCGAGCGAACCTCGTAGGCCCGGAAGAAGCGGCGGGTGTCGGGGTTGGCCGCGGGCCTCAGCTCGGAGGGGTTCACGAGACCAAAGGGCCGGGCGTGGGGCGCCATGAGCGCCACCGTGGTGCGCAGGTCGAGGAAGGCGGGCTCCTTCACTCCTGGGATGAAGCGCGTCCCGTGGGGCACCCCCGCGGAGGGCAGCTTCTGGAGCGCCCCCGCGAAGCCGGGGGCCAGGTCCCGGTCGTAGCGCCCCGAGGCGTCCTGGACCAGCCGCACGCCGTTGTAGGAGCTGAACGCGGTCTCGCGGAAGTAGTAGTAGCCGAGCGGGGGAGTGTAGTCGCCGTGGAAGACCACCACCGCTACGGGCGAGTCCTGCTGACCCGAGGAGAGGTCCGAGAAGGTATCGGGGAGGTCCGAGGCGCCGCCGCCCCCCGGGGTCTGGTCGCGTCCCGGCTCGCCGCTCCTGGCTCCGTCCTTCGCGTCGCCCCCCTTCGGTTTCTTCCCGCCCTTGCCCTCCTTGCCGCCCTCCTTGTCGCTCAGGACCCGGTGGAGCTCGGCCACGTTCTTGAGCTGGCCCTGGGGGAGGGCGAAAAAGAGCGCCCCGAGCAGGAGCACGAGAACCAGCAGTCCCGCGAAGGAGCGCCGCCCCCGCGTCCCCTTGGCCAGCGTCACCGCCGCGAGGACGGCGAGGGCCAGGCCGATCAGAAGGAAGTAGCCCAGGGGATCCTTCCCGCTCCCCCAGAGCGGGTCCACCAGGAAATAGGGGCGGTTGACGAACCCCTCCCGGTGGGCCGCGAAGAGCGCCGCGTAGAGGGCGGCCACCGCCGCGATTTCGCCGGCGCGGAAGGCGGGGTGGCGCCGCGCGAGGGCCTCGAGGACAGCCACCGCGGCGAACGGGAGGATGAAAGCGGGGAGAAGCTCCGCGGCGGCGTAAGTGCCCCCGGGGCCCAGAAGGGAAGCGAGCCCCTCGGAGCCTACCATCAGGGCCTGCGCGCCCACGGCCAGGACCGCCGCGGCGAGGGCGGCAAGGGGGAAGGTGTAGGCGCGCAGGGCCGACTGGGCGAGGGCGCGGCCCGCGAAGACGCCCG
>JAKAIJ010000032.1 GCA_021814355.1 Acidobacteriota bacterium | reverse complement strand
AGTGGCCGAAGGAGCACGCTTGGAAAGCGTGTGTGGGGGAAACCTCACCGGGGGTTCGAATCCCCCTCTCTCCGCCAGTTTTCTTCTGCGCAGGACTTCCACAAAGGATGTAGTTGGAGGGGGATTCGAAGGGCGGGGAGACCCGTAGCGTTCGAGGCGGCGGCGCCAACGGCTTGGCGCCACGCCGTAGAAGGCAAGGGAGGGGACCCGCCCCGGGAACCGTACCTTCCCTTGAAACGCAACGCCCTCTGGGCGCGAGGCTTTTAGGGAAGGTAGGTTCGAATCCCCGTCTCTCCGCCAGTTTTCTTCTGCGCAGGACTTCCACGAAGGATGTAGTTGGAGGGGGCTTCGAAGCCAACCGGCGAGCGCTACAGCCGCGCCCGAGGAGCCGACAGGGAGGCAGGGTCCGCAGGGCCACGGGTGTCGGCGAGCCGGCTGGCCGGGTTTGCTACGGGCGCAGGGAACGGAGCGCGCGGACTCTGACGTGAGCGAGGCTTCCAGCGCCCGTGCAAACGAATCCCCCTTCTCCTCATCTCCGCCAGCGTTCCCTCGTAAAGTTTTCCTCGTGGTCGGACGCGGGTCCGGCCCTTCTCGCGCCCAGCGTCTCCCGCCCCCCGGTTTGTGTCGGCAGTCGTCCGGACCTACAATGTCCCGAGGCACCGTCAAGAGGGGACGATTCGCGGATCGGATGAGGTGGGCGATGGGTTCTGGTCATCGGAGTTGGCGCACCGTGTGGCGGGAAACCTCCCGAGCTGGACTCCTGGCGGCCGGGATCGGGCTGCTGGGGGCGGCAGCGGCGGCGCAAGAGCCGCCGCCCGGTTCCGGGGCCCGAGCGAAGGGACCTCGGGAGCGCATGTCCAAGGCCCACGGCGAAGGCGACATCCTCAGGAGGCGGGCCGAGTGGTTCTTCGGCCCGAGGTCCGCGGGCGCCGTGGCGCCGCTCGCCGAGATGCGACGCCGCGCGCTGGAGTTCACCCGCCGCCGGGAGGCGCTGGCGGGCGGGGGGCTCTCCACCGCGGGCTGGACCTGCCGGGGACCCGCCTCGTCCAACTTCGGCGGGTGGAGCTTCGGGAAGGTGGCCGGCCGGGTCCCCGCCCTGGCCAAGGACTGGGTCCGCAACATCCTCTACGCCGGGAGCGCCTCCGGGGGGGTGTGGAAGTCCACCAACGACGGCGCTTCGTGGACTCCCATCTTCGACACCGCCGGAACCCAGACCGTGGGGGCCCTCGCGGTGGACCCCCTCCAGCCGGACACGCTCTGGGTCGGGACGGGGGAGAACACCACCTACTGGTGCGAGGACTACTTCGGCATCGGCCTGCTGCGCTCCGCCGACGGCGGGGCCACCTGGGAGCCGCGCAACGGCACCGGGGCCGGCACGCTGGAGGACCTCTCGGTGTTCTGCGCGGTCCTGGTGGACCCCCGCAGCTCTTCAAGCCTCGTGGTGGGCGGGATGACCCGCAACTGCGTCAACGGCAGCTACCTCCCGGGCGGGGTCTACACCACCGCCGACGCCGGGGTGACCTGGACCAAGCGGCTCTCGGGCTACGTCACGAGCGTGGTCCGCGACCCGCGCCTCCCCGACACCCTCTGGGCCGGGCTCTATTACGGCGGGCTCTACAAGTCGCCGGACAACGGCGCCACCTGGCAGCAGCAGACCGCGAACGGAATTCCCGCGGCAACCTGCCAGGGCCGGGTGGAGGTGGCGGTGGCGCCCTCGAACTCGGACGCGGTCTATGCCCTCTTCGAGTACAACGCGGCGACGGGGCACCGCCACGCGGAGTTCTGGCGCACCGCAGACGGCGGCGCCACGTGGGCCGAGAAGAGCAACGGGACCAACGCCTGCGACGGCCAGTGCGGGTACAACATGACCCTCGCCGTCCACCCCGGGGACCCGCTCACGGTGTACCGGGGGACGATCCAGCTCTTCAAGACCACCACCGGGGGGGCGGGCGGGCCCATGAAGCCCGCGTGGACGAACCTCACCGGCGACTGGGGTCCGGCCCAGAAGGTCCACCAGGACACCCACGTCGTCCTGGTGAACCCGGCGGACGGGAACGAGCTCTACGTGGGTTGCGACGGGGGCGTCTGGAAGAGCGCCGACGGCGGGGCCAGCTTCACCAACCTCAACGCCAACCTCAACCTCACGCAGTTCTACGCCGTGGGGATCCACCCCCAGAGCGACGACGTCCTGGTGGGCGGCGCCCAGGACAACTCCTCGCTCGCGCGCACCGCGAGCGACACCTGGGACGTCCAGGACGTCACGGGGGACGGGTTCGTGGGGCTCATTGACCCCGTCGTCCCCTCGGTCACCTACATCACCAGCTACCCCTGGGGGAACTACCCGAGCGTCTACCGCTCCACCAGCGGCGTCCTCGGCCCCTTCTCGGGGCCCATCACCGGCGCCGGGAGCGGGATCGCCCCCACGGCCCGCATCGAGTGGGTGACGCCCTACGACCAGGACCCCAAGACCTCCGGCACGCTCTTTCTGGGGACGTACCGGATGTACAAGTCCACCGACCGGGGGAGCAGCTGGTCCCCGGTGGGCCCCGCCGACATGACCAGCGGGAGCGGCGACATCTACACGGTGGACGTCTGCCGAACCGACGGGAACTACGTCTACGCCGGCACGAGCGACGGGCGGATCTGGCAGTCGGTGGACGGGGGCGCCAATTGGAACGCCGTTTCGGCGGGCCTCCCGGCGCGCGTCGTCAACGACATTGACGCGGACCCCGCCAACCCCGCCGCCGCCTTCTGCGTCGTGTCGGGCTTCGGCACGCCCCACCTCTACGAGCTCTCCGGGGGCGCCTGGGTCCCGCGGGGCGGCGGTCTCCCCGACGCGCCCGCCAACGCGGTCCTCGCGTTGAGCTCCAGCGAGCTTTACGTGGGGACGGACGTGGGGATCTTTTCCAGCGCGGACCGGGGACAGACCTTCGTCCCCTTCAACACGGGGCTCCCCCAGGGGCTCGTCGTCACGGACCTCCAGTACAACGCCGCCACCCGTACGATCACCGCGGGCACCTACGGCCGCGGCGCCTGGCAGCGGACCCTCGGCGCGCCGGGGGAGGCGGCGTCCACGCCGGAGTCCGCCCTGCGCTGGAGCGCCGGCTCCAAGTCGCGGGCCGTCTGGGGCGTCCTCTCCGCGGCTTCGGGGTACCGGGTCTACCGCGGGGACTCGGGCGAGCTCTCCAAGCTTCCCGCGGGGGCGGCGGTGTGCCGCGCCTACGAGGGGGCCGCCGCCGACACGGGAGCCCTCTTGAACGCCACCCCTCCCGCGGGCGGCTTCTACTGGTACCTCGTCGTGGGATACAACGGCGTCGGGGAGGGACCGCCCGGCGCCGGGAGCACCACGCCGCGCCTGCTCGCCGTGACGGGAGCCTGCGCCCCGCCGTAGCGAGGCTACGTAACGGCGGTCTCCGGCGCGCGGTCCCGGTAGACCGACCAGACGGCGAGCCCCACCGCCGTCCCCCAGACGACCCCGTGGGGGATGCAGTAGTACCAGTGGGGCTTCTCCATCGAGAGCCACCACCAGAGGGAGCCGCCCGCCCCCGCCGCCATGGCGTAGGCCAGGTGGTGGACCAGCCGCGGGGCGCGGAGCCGGCGCAAGAGCCCCCAGGCGAAAAAGGCGAGCGCGGCCACCAGTCCGAAGGCCTGGAAGGGCCAGTAGGCCTCCGCGGGCTCGGTCCAGACGGCGAACATGTCCCATTTCCAATCCAGGGAGAGGTTGAGCGCCGCGAAGGAGGCGTACCCCGCGGCCCAACCGGCGACGGGCCAGAGGAGCAGGCGGACCGCCACCCCCCGGTCAAGGGCCAGGGCCGAGAAGAGGGTTGCGAACAGGGCGAGCAGCGCCCCGTGGGCCGCCCCCGCGGGGACGATGTGCCAGGCGAACTTGAGGTCCGGCAGGGTGGCCCAGCAGTGGGCCGCGTTCAGGGCGCCGGCGAAGGCGCCCGCCGCCGCGGCGCGGCACAGCAACGGAGCCAGCCCTCTGTCGTCCATGGACCGACCGTAGCACCGGTCCCGGCGGGCGTCAAGACGAGACGGCACGGCGGCAAGCCGCCCGCCGGAGCAAAACCGCGGGCTTCCACATAGTGGGGTGCTAGTGCCATGTGACGCTCGCCTTCAGCAACCCGAGTGCGATGCGGACCCGTTTTTCAAGGACGAGCAATCTGGACGCTTCGATAGCCGTGTGCAGGTTTTCCGTGCCGCCAAGGTACTGCGCGCTCTCGCCAATGAGAACGTAGGAGTATCCCGCTCGCGTCCCGTCCTGGCTGAGGTGTTGCGCCGCGCGCCGCTGGGACGGCGTGGTCTTCTGCCCAAGCTCCGGCCGTACGGCGCGTATCCACTCGAGAATCCAGATTTGGGTATATCCCATGGGGATGGACTGCGCCGCCGCGTCCATGATGTGGCTCTCCGTCGTCGGCGGAAATAGATAGCTGTACTCTCCCCGCCCGGTGAGGTAGAGGAAGAGGTAGCGCCGGCCGTCAATATCTGGATTCGGCTCGAAAGGACTTCTGCGCTCTTCCAGGCCAAGCTGCAATCCTTGAATACGACGGTACATGATCGGTCTCCGTCCGTAAAGTCGCCTAACGCTGCCCGCCCCCAGATAAGCGTCGGGTGAAAAGCTGGGGCCGCTTCCGTGCCTCGCGCCTTCCGGCTGCGCTCCTTCACCCTCGCGGCATGGGCAGAAGCGCTCCGCCGGAGCAGCAGAGGTCCACGCCGGTGAGATGGCGGCTCGCGTCGCTGGCGAGAAAGAGCACCGCGGCGGCCACATCCTCCGGCTCGGCGATCCGGCGGAGCGGCACCGCCGAAACGATCGCCGCCTCCCGGGCCTCCAGGGCGCTCTGGCTCATGGGCGTGCGGACCCAGCCCGGGGAGACGAGGTTGACCCGGATGGCCGGAGCCAGCTCCTGGGCGAGGGAGGCCACCATAGACTGGACCGCCCCCTTGCTCCCGGCGTAGTGGCTGTGGCCCGGCTCCCCCCGCTGGCCCGCGGTGGAGCCGATGAAGACGAGGCTCCCCTCGGAGATCACCCGCGCCGCCTCCCGGCTCAGGTAGTAGGCGGAGAAGGCGTTGGTGCGGAACATGACCTCGAGGGTCTCCCGGCTCATCTCCCGGATAGGGCCGCCGGTCCAGATTCCCGCCGAGTGGACCAGCACGTCGAGTCCGCCCAGGGCCTCGGCAGCCTGCTTCACCAGCGCCACGCAGCCCTCCTCTTCAGAGAGGTCCTGGCCCACGGCGAAGGCCCGGCCGGGGAACTCGCCCGCGAGCGCCCCCGCCGCCTTGCCCCGCCGGTAGTGGGCCGCCACCTTGGCCCCCTGTCCGAGAAAGGCCCTGGCGGTCGCCAGGCCGATTCCGCTGGCGGCTCCCGTGACCAGGACGCGCCGGCCGCGAAGGTCGGGGTAGACGGCGAAAGAGGAAGAGGATGTCATATGACAATCTCCTTTATAAAATATTTAAAATTCAAGGACGAGCCCGTCGTAGGCGGGAGCCACGCCCTCGGGCAGCGCCGCGGCCAGCTCCTCGAAGTCCAACTCGTGGCCCATGTGGATGAAGAAGGTCCTGCGGGGGCGAACGGCCTCCACCACCGCCAGCGCCTCGCCCACGGTCATGTGGGTGGGGTGCTCGGGGGTGTACCGCAAGGCGTTGAGCACGAGGGTGTCCACCCCCTTCAGCGCCTCGAGGGTCGCCGGTGGGACCCGCTTGCAATCGGTCAGGTAGGCGAACCCGTCTATGCGGTAGCCCGTGACCGTCATGCTTCCGTGGTCGCCCTCCACCGGCACGACGTGGAGCCCCAGCAGGTCGAAGGGGCCCGTCACCGGGACCAGGGCGATCTTGGGCCGGCCGCCCCCCTCCGGGATGTCCGCGAAGGCGTACCAAAAGGTCTTCTTCAGTCCTTCGAGGGTCTCGGGGGTCCCGTAGGCCTTCACGAAGGAGCGCTGCCGGTAGGCGAAGACCCGCGTGTCGTCGAGACCGAAGATGTGGTCCGCGTGGTGGTGGGTGAAAAGAACAGCGTCCACGCGGCGGATGTTGTGGGTGAGCGCCTGAGCCCGGAAGTCCGAGGAGGCGTCTATGAGGATGGAGGCGCCCTCGTGTTCGATCCAGACCGACTGCCGCAGGCGCCGGTTCCGGGGGTCCTGGGAGCGGCAGACCCGGCAGCCGCACCCCACCACCGGCACGCCCGTGGAGGTCCCCGTTCCCAGGAAAGTGACCCGCATCCGCCGCCTCCCGAGGGAGGGTAACACCGCCGCCGCTCCGGTCCAAACAACGGCTGCCGTTGTCTTGTGCGCTGTCAATTGACATCGAACACTCTTCGAGCTAAGATTTTTCCATGGCGTTCGAGCGGTTCTTGGCGTGGGATGGGCGGGGAGTCTTCATTCTGCGGCTCGACTACGGCTACGACGTGCCCGGCCACCCGGCGCTCGCCCGGGACGCGCCCAGGGAGGCAGGCTCGGCCCGCGCCGCGGGCTGCGACCTGGCCCTCTTGCCCGCCGGAGCCCTGCGCAAATCCTGTGGATTCCCTGAGGATGCGAAGCGGAACCCCGGCGGATATCCGGGCGCGCGGGCTCTCTTCTCGGCGGAGGCGCTCCTCACCCGGCGGCGCTCCGTTTCCCGCGGCGCAGGGTCCCTCGTGCCGGTTCCGCCGGGAGCGGGGCTCCTGCTGGTGGCGCGCTTCCCCCGGCTGCTTCCCCGGCTGGTCGCGGCCTTCGAGCGGACCGGAGAGCTGGCGGGGACGGACGAAAACCTCCCCGACGGGCGGGTTCCCCCGCTCTACGCCCGGATGGCCCCCTCGGACCCGCGGTACCCGCTCCACCTGAGGCTGGAGTGGGAATCGGGGCTGGCCCGCGCTCGCGGCGGCGTGGTTCTCACCGAGGCGGCCTGCCTCATGGCGTGGCGCGGCGAGCTCGCCCCCGCGGAACTGGCCACGGCGCTCGGCGTGACGGCAGGGGCGGCCCGCTCCTACCTCAACTGGATGGCCGACGCCGGGCTGGCGCGGCGGCCGGCCCCTTCGCGGTACGCCCTGCGCCACCCCGCCCTCGCGGCCCTCTTCGCGACCTCCGCGTCGCAGGAGCGGGAGACGGCGGCGGAAAACAGGGGCGCCGACGCCGACAGAAACGAGGCACCCGACGAGACGCTGAACGAAGCGGCCCAGGAAAGCACCCCGGAAAGTACCCGCCGCCGGCCCGACGCCATGGAGTTCGATTGATGGTCTCCGCAGAAGGGACCAAACCAAGCGGGAAGGTTAGTACGTCATTGCAAGACCTGACCCCATTCCCCCCGCCGCCGGCTCGACGCCATGGAGTTCGACTGATGGTCCCCGCAGAAGGGACCAAACCAAGCGGGAAGACCAATACGTCAATGCAAGACCTGACCCCATTCCCCCCATTCCCCTCGTGACCCCATTCCCCTCGCGCGGTCAGCCTGAATCGGCTTCGCGCGACAGGCTCTGATATGGTGCAAAAGGCCAAACACGAGAGGGCGGACCTTTCGGCCCGCCCTTGAAAGAAACTGGACGATACCAGAACTACATCGCCCTCTCGCTAGCGCAATTATTAGCCACGCGGAGGAGGAGGCGGAGGTGGCGGAGGTGGCGGTTCATAAAATAGTATCTGATTGCAGGGTCCCGCCGTCTGGTCGAGACCACAAGCGTTCCTGGCTACAATGTAATACGAGTTGAAAACGGTAGGTGTGAGTGTCGTATCGAAGAAACGAGTAGCAGGAACATTCTCTCCGATCCTGACCCAGTCACCCTGTTCTCCACAGCCGCGAGCCTCCTTTCGGTACACATCATAACGATTGGCCCCCACTACCTCTGGCCACTCAACGACTAGGGTCGCCCCTCCGTTATTCGACCAAAAGGTTGGGGCGGAGGGGGTTCCAAGAGACTGTGACCCATCGCAGAAAATCGCAAGAGAGTGAAATCCCTCTTGAGCCGAAGCCGCAACCGCAAGCGCTCCCAAAGTTCCAAGGGTTGGTACCAACACAGGAGCGCAATAGTCCACTGGTGGAGGTGGAATTCCGATTCCAAGCTGGCCATATTGATTATAACCCCAAGCCCAGACCTTCCCCGATGCAGTAATCGCAAGAGCATGCGTAAAACCAACTGAGATGGCGTTCACGGGGTCAGGGGGGGCAGGGAGGGGAGGAACGTTGATCATTCTCGGAGTGGACGTGTTCCCAGTTTGACCGGTGATACAGTGCCCGCCCCACCCCCAGGCCCATGCTTGGCCAGTTTGATCTAACGCCATCACATTCGAGCTACCGCATGAGATCGCGACAACATTGCTGATATTTAGAACTGGCGCAGGAATCCAGGGGGAGTCCGACGCGGGACGGCCTAGTTCACCAGATCCGGGAACACCCCATGTCCATATGCTGCCGTCTCTCTTCAACGCAGCCGCGAACTGGCGCCCAGCCGAAATCGCGACTACATCGGAGAGACCCTGAATCTGTACTGGGGTTACATGTGTGTCGTTGTCAGCTGGCATTCCAAGTACTCCGTAGAAGTTCCAGCCCCAGGCGTAAACGGTTCCATCCGTGTGGAGCGCGAGACAGTAATAATAAGCGGCAGCTACAGAGACGATGCCTTCCAAGGGTTGAGTAGGGTCCGAAGGAGAGATGACGAGCCCTGGAGCCCTGTTCCAATAAGCGGGGTCGCCACTTTGCTGAACTCTTCCCAGCATGCCGTGTGCAGTTCCCCCCCAGGTCCAAACATGGCCCTCACTGTCGGCCACAATCGAAATCTCCCTACCACCAGCAATAGACATGATGTTCTTTTGGCTAAGGAAAGGGGAGACAATGTTGCCGGGTATTTCAGAGTAGGCTGTCAATGGTGGATCATTGCCACCAGGCACCGGTGGGATGTAGCCCCATCCGAGTTGCCCAAGCGCGTTGTTGCCCCATGTCAAGACCTTGCGATCTGCCGTGAGAGCAAGGGAGTGATCCATTCCGGAAGCGAGGGCAATTATATTCTTAAGGTGGCCATCTGCATCGCACGGTACAGTGGCTACACACACAACAGCAGATGGGGAGTCAACCGAAGGAGTGCAGTCGGTTAGAGTGGCGGGCCCAGTACCCGTTTGCCCAAACTGATTGCACCCCCATCCTTGCACTTGTGGCGGCGTAGTGGCTATCACTCCCTTGGCCAGCATTAGGCCCATGGCGGTGATACCAATTACTACCACTAGAAGGGTTCTCACCTGCATGTGACATCTCCTTTCCTGGCTTGTGTGCCCCCTGAACAGATCAGTGACCCTATGCACGGCACAACTATAGCATAACCTTCGATACCAGTAAAAATATGGGGTCAGGTCTTGCAATGACATATCAATCCTTTTCATGCCCGCCGTTTCACCATCCGGCTGACGGTGCTGTAGTGGACGCCCAGGTGGGCGGCGATCTCGGAGAGCCGGTAGCCGTGCCGGGCGTAGGCCTCCGCCACGGCCTCCTCGCGGGCCCGCCGGTCCGCGAGCGCCGTCCCCTTCAACAGCGACTTCAGCGGGGGCCGGTCCACGAACCGCTGCACCCGGGGGTGCTCCTTCAGTTGGTCCCGCTCCCCGATTCTCTCCCGGACCTCCCTTAAAAACTCCGGCGAGCCCAGCGCGAGCCCCCCGGCGGGGATGGCCCCGCCGCCGCGTTTGGCCAGCCCCTGCCGGACGAACCGGACGTACGCCTTCTGCGCCGGCTTCCGCCGCCTGGCAAACTGCCCCAGCACCCAGTCCGCCGCCAGGGGCTCCACCGCGTCGTCCAGCCCCGCCGTCGCCCGGTAGCTCGACCACCGCCACTCCTCGGGCCTGCGGACCCTCATCCCCCGCGTCCGGACCGGGTTCAGCACCACGTACCGGCACAGCTCCAAAAGGTGGCGCTGCTTCTCCACGAGCACCGCCTTGTACCGGCCCTGGAACACGTGGCCGCACCGCCGGTGGCGCCGGTTGAAAAGCTGGGTGTACTCGCCGTTGAGCCCCCGCATGCCCCCGGAGAGATCGCCCCGCGGCGTCTCCACCAGCAGGTGGTAATGGTTGCCCATCAGGCAGTAAGCGTGGACCACCCAGCCTCGCAGGCGCGCGGCGCGTCCAAGGACCGCAAGGAACCGCAGCCGGTCCTCGTCGTCGAGAAAAATCGCCTGGCGGCCGTTGCCGCGGCTCGTAACGTGGTATACCGCGTCGGGGAACTCCACGCGAAGCGGACGCGCCATGGCTGCTCTCCATCTGTAACGCCGGCTCGACGCGAGGGGCCAGCGTCGCGGCAAGGGCAGAATCATACCGCGTGGCATGTGTTATTGCAAGACCTGACCCCATGAGGGGGGCAAGAGGTGAGGACGCTTCCCTGGGGGCGGCGGTTTTTGGTAAAATAAAAAAAGGAGGGCCTTCCGTGCGCGCGTTTCTCGCCTTGAGCGTCCCGGAGCCGGTCCAGGCCGCCCTCGGGAGGCTGATCCAGGAGCTGCGGAGCGCCGGCGACGGGGCCAAGTGGGTCCACCCCTCCCAGATCCACCTCACCCTCAAATTCTTCGCCGAGCTGACCGCGGAGGGGCTCGCGGCGCTCGACGCGGCGGTTCCCGAGGCGTGCGCCGCCGCCGCCCCCTTCCCGGTCGCGGTGGACGGGCTGGGGAGCTTCGGCCCGGCGGACGCCGTGCGGGTCGTCTGGGCCGGAGTCCAGGACCCGGAGGGCGGGCTCAGCGCGTTCCAGGCGCGCCTGGAGGAGCGGCTCGCCCGGGCCGGCTTCCCCAGGGAGGAGCGCCCCTTCACCGCCCACCTGACCCTCTGCCGGGTGCGCAGTCCGCGGCGGAACCCGGCGCTCCGGCGGCGCCTCTCCGGGCGCGGAAGCCTCGCCCTGGGCTCCTTCCGGGTGGACCGTCTGGCGCTCTACTCTTCCATGCTCTCCCCTCTCGGCCCGGAGCACCGCGTGGAGCGGTCCTATCTCTTTGGGGGAGCGGTGTGAGGTCAATTGACATTTTTCTTTTGGCCGGAAGCTATTTTCTGGGCGCCGTCCCCTTCGGGTATCTGCTCACGAAGTGGCGGACGGGGGCGGATATCCGGGAACAGGGCTCGGGAAACATCGGGGCCACCAACGTGCTCCGCACCCAGGGGAAGATCTGGGGGGCCCTGACGCTGGTTCTGGACTTCGGGAAGGCGGCGCTGGCGGTGAACGGCTGCCGCTTCTTCGGGGAGGCGCCCTGGCTGGCCGCCGCCGGGGGGGGGCTCGCGGTCCTCGGCCACTGCTACCCGGTCTACATCGGCTTCCGGGGGGGGAAGGGCATCGCCTCGGGGCTCGGCGCCTTCCTTTTCATCGCGCCGGCCGCCGCGCTGGGAGGGCTGGCGGTCTTCCTGCTGGAGGTCGGCCTCTTCCGCATCGTTTCGCTGGGCTCCGTCCTCGCCTCCCTCACCTTCGGCCTCCTCCTCTTCCTGTTCCACGGGCTCTGGGGGTGGTACGACCTCTCCGCCTGCTGGATCGGGCTGGGGGCGTCCCTGCTCCTGGTGGCCCGGCACCACACGAACCTCCGGAACCTGCTCCGCGGCTCCGAGCCGACCCTGTGGGGCCCCCGGTCCAGACGGGCCGCCCCGGACCGAAAGGAGACCCATGGCTGAGCCGCCGCGCGTGGTCGTCTGGGGTGCCGGGTCGTGGGGCACGGCGCTCGCGATCCACCTGGCCGAGCACCAGGTTCGGGTGGCGCTCTGGGTCTACGAGGACGACCAGTTCGCCGCGCTGGCCGAGCGCCGGGAGAACCGGGACTTCCTCCCCGGCTTCCCCCTCCCCGGGGAGCTGGCGCTCTTCCACGATCCCGCCTCTCCGCCCTTCTCCGCCGACTTCTGGCTCTCCGTGGTCCCCACCCAACACCTGAGGACCCTCTGGGGGACCATCGGACCGCGCTGCCCGGAAGAGACGCTGGTGATCTCCGCCTCCAAGGGGCTCGAAGAGGGTACCCACCTCTCGCCGAGCGCCATCCTGGAGGAGCACCTGCCTCCGCGGTGCCGCCCGGTGGTCGTCCTCTCGGGCCCCTCCTTCGCCGTGGACCTCTGCAAGGGGGACCCCACGGCTGTGGTCCTGGCCTGTCCCGACCCGAAGCGGGCCGGGCGGGCCCAGCGGCTGGTCTCCCAGGGGCACCTGCGCGGCTACGTCAGCGCCGACCGCGCGGGCGTGGAGTTGGGGGGCGCCGTCAAGAACGTCATCGCCCTGGCGTGCGGCATCGCCGTGGGGCTGGGGTTCGGCCCCAACGCCGTGGCGGCCCTCATCACCCGCGGGCTGCGGGAGATCGGGCGGCTCGGCCGGGCCGTGGGCGCCGAGGCCGAGACCTTCGCGGGCCTGTCGGGGATGGGGGATCTCGTCCTCACCTGTACCGGAGGCGAGAGCCGCAACCGCAGCGTGGGGGTCCGGCTGGGGCGCGGCGAGGCGCTCGGAGAGATCCTCGCCTCCATGAAGATGGTGGCGGAGGGCGTTCCCACCACCCGCTCGGTGGCCGAGCTCGCCCGGGCCAAGGGGGTCGAGATGCCCATCACCTTCGTCGTGGAGCGGATTCTCTTCGAGAACCTCGCGCCCGCCGCGGCGCTCCAGGAGCTGCTCTCCCGGCAGCTCAAGGCGGAGAACCTCTGATACCAAGTTGCGATCTATCATGCGCGCTCCATAAGGTGGGGGGAGGCGGCAGGAATCTAGGAAGGCTGGAGCGCCCGAAGGGCCGGGGCTCGCGGGGCCGGCTCGGAGAAGGATGTCCCAGCGGCAAGCCCCAAGCCCATCCTTCGACGAGATGGCCGCGAGGCCCGGAAGGTGCGAAGCACTCTCCAGCCTCAGCGTCTACCTTGGAGCACAACTTGGTATGATATCGCCGGCGGCGAAGAGGGGATCATGGCCACCATCCTGGTCTGCGAGGACAACCCGGACATCTGCGAGATGGTCGTCTTCATCCTGAAGGGGGAGGGCTACACCGTCGCGGCCACGCCGCGGGGCCGCGACGTGGCGAAGCTCGTGGCGGAGCGGCGGCCGGACCTGCTTCTTCTGGACCTGAGGATTCCCGACATGGACGGGTACGAGGTCCTGAGCGCCCTGCGGGCCTCCGCGGACCCCGCGGTGCCCCCCGTCCTGGTGCTCTCGGCCAAGACCTCCCCGGAGGACCGGGCGCTGGCGCTCTCCCTCGGGGCCCGGGAGTTTCTGGAGAAACCCTTCACCCTCGACGGCCTGACCGGCGCGGTGCGCCGTTGCCTCCGGCCCGTCGGCGGGGAAGCGGCGCCCACAGTCCTCCGCGAGCCGTCCGCGTGAGCGACGGGGCCTACTTCCGCCCGCTCTCCAGATAGGCGATCACCTTGTAGATCAGGCGGGCGGCGAGAAAGTCGCTGGCGGAGTGTCCTCCGACGGGGGCGAGCTCCATCACGTCCATCCCCACCACGGTCCGCTCCCGGCAGAGGCGCCGAAGGAGCCGCAGGGCCGGATACCACGAGAGGCCGCCGGGCTCGGGCGTGCCCGTGCAGGGAACCAGCGAGGGGTCGAAGCCGTCGAGGTCCACCGTCAAATAGACCTTCTCGGGCAGGGCCGCGAGCGCCCGGTCCATCCAGCCGTCGTCCCCCTGGCACTCCCGGGCCCACAGGAGGGGCCAGGGCTCCTTCCGCTCCGCCAGGAAATCCGCCTCCTCCCTGGAAAGCGAGCGGATGCCGACCTGGGCCACCCCCCGGGCCGCCCCCGTGATCCGGCGCATGACGCAGGCATGGTGGAAGGGCGTCCCCTCGTAGCGGTCGCGCAGGTCCGCGTGGGCGTCAATCTGGAGGACCCCCAGCTCCCCGTGCGCCCCGCGGTGGGCCGCGAAGGCGGGGAAGGAGAGGCTGTGCTCCCCGCCCAGCGAGATCACGAACTTGCCGAGGCCGAGGTAGTGGGCCACGGCCTCCTGGACGGTCCGGACCATCTCCTTGGGGTCCAGGGCGGGAAAGAGGAGCTCCTCCGCCGTGTGGATGCCCGCCTCGCAGGGCGTAAGATCGGTCTCCTCGTCGTAGAGCTCCATGTTGCGGGAGGCCTCGATGATCGCCTTCGGCCCGAGCTTCGTCCCCTTTCCGTAGGAGGTGGTCACCTCGTAGGGGAGCGGGAGGACCACGTAGCGCGAGGCGGCGAGGCCGGAGAGCTCGGGCGGGAGGCCGCCGAAGTTGTAAGGATAGAACTCGGGCATGAAGGTCTCCTGAGGGGCCTGCTCGACTGTAGCCGAGGGCCGGGAGCCCGTCAACCGGCGGTCGGGCGGCGGCCCGCCCGGGGTTGAGAAAGCGGTGCACCTGCGCTACCATAAACGGTTGCGGAGGCCGGACATGGCGATGTTCGGGAAAGCCAAGGCCGAAGACCCCCTCGCCCTCATCCAGGCGGGGGAGTTCAAGAAGGCGATCAAGCTGCTGGAGCAGAAGCTCAAGCAGGAGCCGCACGACCGCATCTGCAAGAAGCGCCTGGCGGAGGCGTACGAGGGGGCGGGGCGTCCCGAGGACGCCGCCGCCATCTACCGCGCCGAGGCCGAGAGCGCCCTGAGCGGGGGCGACCGCTCCCAGGGTGTCGCTCTTCTGAGGAAGGCCGCCAAGCTCCTCCCCGCCGACGTTGCCCTGAAGAACCGGCTGTCGGAGCTGGACGGCGGGAGCCAACCCGAGGGAGTCTTCTCCTTCGACGTGGGCGGAGAGGAGGAGCCCGCCGCCGAGACCGAGGCCCCCGTTTCGGCCGCGGCTTCGGAAGAGGAGGTCGCCGCCGCCGGGGAGGCGTTCTCCCTGCCCGCCGGAGGAGACGAGGCTCTGCCGCCACCGCCTCCTCCCCCCGAGCCGCCCCCGGCGGCCAAGGCCGCGCCTCCGCCGCCCCCCGCGCCGGCTGCGGTCGGCGCCGAGCCCGTCGAGACCATCGCGGCCCCCTCCTGGCTTCCCGAGGAGCCCGCCCCCCTCCCCCTGGACGCGGTGAAGGAGGCGACCTCGGCCGTTCCCGCCCCGCCGCTCACCCGTCCCGCCGAGTCGGACGAGGTGGGCCTCATGCTGGGAGCCTTCCCGGGGCTGGACGCGGTGGAGGTGATGGAGCTCATCGCCTGCTTCGGCTGCCTCACCCTCGAGCCCGGCGAGGTCCTCATCCGCGAGGGCGAGATGGGGGAGGCGGTCTACCTGGTGATCCGCGGGACGCTCCAGGCGCGGGCGCGCATCGCCGGCCACGAGGTTGAGCTGGCTACGCTGGGCCGCGGCGACGTGCTGGGTGAGGTCTCCTTCCTCCACAGCGTGCCGCGCACGGCCACCGTGCGCGCCCTCGAGTCCACGGTGGTCCTCGAGATGCCCGGAGAGTCCGCGAGGGAGCAGCTCGCGTCCATGCCCCAGATCCGGGAACGGCTCGAGAACCTGCTGCAGGAGCGCGGAGCGCGCACCCTCGCGCTGGTAAAGGAACGACTGCGGGCCCACGAAGCCGGCGAGTAACCATGGCCATCCGGAAGATCGAGCTCTACGGGTCGCCCGTCCTGCGCGAGAAGTGCGCTCCGGTGGACGAGCTCACCCCCGAGCTTCAGACGCTCCTCGGGTTCTTCAACGCGCGCCAGGGCCGGTTCGACTCGTTCCTGTTCACGGACCCGGACGACAATACCGTCTCCGGGGAGAGCTTCGGCACCGGCGACGGGACCACGACCCAGTTCCAGCTCGTACGCCGACTAGGTGGTTTCATTGAGCCCGTGAAAGATCTGAACGGGACCCCGCAGATTTTCAGTGCTGGCACTCTGCAGAGCGCCGGGTACTCGGTGAGTGGTACCGGGCTCGTCACGTTCACGACGGGCAGGCACGAGGAGAACCAGAGGCTCTTCGGCGCACTCGCCAAGGAGGGGATAGTCGTCGCCCTGAGGTACGCCGCGGGAGTCGGCGGCATACGCGTCAGCTGC
>JAKAIJ010000031.1 GCA_021814355.1 Acidobacteriota bacterium | reverse complement strand
CCCCAGACGATCATCTCGGCCCCCGTCCAGACGGCGGTGTGGGACCTGCGGCCATCCGGGCAGTTCAGCCCCGTGGAGGTGGGCAGCCAGGTGTCCGTGGTGGGGTTGTAGCGTCCGCCCGTGTTCATGTAGAATACCCAGCCGTCTCCCCCCCAGACGATCATTTCAGTTCCCGTCCAGACGGCGGTGTGGCCGTTGCGGGGAGTCGGGCAGTTCGCTCCCATCGAGGTCGAGGTGGGTACCCAGGTATCGGCGGAGGGGGTGTAGCGCCCACCCGTGTTGAGGTAGTTGGACGCCGCATCAATGCCCCCCCAGACGATCATCTCGGCTCCCGTCCAGACGGTGGTGTGACCGTAGCGGCCGGTCGGGCAGTTCGCTCCCGTGGAGGTGGGCAGCCAGGTGTCCGTGGTGGGGTTGTAGCGTCCGCCCGTGTTCGTGCTCCAGGGCGAAGCGCTGATGTAGCCTCCCCATATAATCATCTCGCTCCCCGTCCAGACGGCGGTGTGGCCGTAGCGGCCGGCGGGAACGTTCGCGCCCGTGGAGGTGGCCGCCCAGGTGTCCGTGGCGGGGTTGTACCGCCCGCCCGTGTTGAAGTAGTAGTTATACGGGTAGGTCCAGTTGTAGCCTCCCCAGACGACCATCTCGCTCCCCATCCAGACGGCGGTGTGGTATATGCGGGTGGCCGGGCAGTTCGGCCCCGTCGAGGTGGATGTCCAGGTGTCGGTCGAGGGGGTGTAACGGCCGCCGGTATTCGCGTAGCCTACCCCGCTGAGACCGCCCCAGACGATCATTTCGCTTCCCGTCCAGACGGCAGTGTGGCCGTAGCGGCCAACGGGGGAGGAGTGGCTTCCCAGGCGCCACGAGCCGTCACAGGGGCCGGCGAGCGGGAGCCGGGGAAGGGGAAGGGAGAGGCGAACAGCCGCGCCGTCCAGCGGGGGCTCTTCGGCGATTCCGGTCTTCGCCTCCTCCCACCAGACCGAGAAGAGCCTCTTCTCGAACACGACCGATTCGGTTTCGAGCACCCCCTCCGTCCGCTGGAGAAGGCGGGAGACGACGAAGGCCTCCTCGCTCTCCCGGAAACGCAAGGTGCCCTGGGCTAGCGGCGCGGAAAAACCCGGAAAAGAGCGTCCCTTCGCTTCACCGCCAGGCGGTTCCGCGTCGTACTCGCCGGCGATTCTTTTGAACTCCTCCACATCGAGGGGGATGACATGAAGGCCGTTCGGCGATAAGGCGCCAGCTTCTCCTCGTTCGTCCCCGTCGCCCACCTCGTACCGCACCCTCTCGAATCTCGCCTCCGGCGGCAGGTTGGCGGAATCAAGCGCCCCGGACCGATAGAGTTCCTCCGCCCTCTTGCGCGTCTCTTCGTGAAACCGCGAGTCGTAGGCGTACCAGTTGCGGACGAGACGGTCCGCCAGGACGGGTCTCGCCAGGCACTCGGCGATGAGATAGGGATCATTGTTCAGCGCGACGAAGAGTTCTTGAAGAGTGGCGGGGTCTTGGGTGTCCCTGGCCATCCGGGCAATCTCGGCCTGCAACTGCTCGCCGGTAATGGGTCTCTGCCAGTACTCGCCGAGCGCCGCGGACTTCTTGAGGTAGTCGGAAACCTTCTCCTCGATCTGGGCGCGAGGCACCATCTCTTCAAAGGGGGGTTTGGGGCTGGGGTTCTCAGCGGGCCAGATGCGGTGGGCGTAGTAGACCCGCTCGATCGCCTCCTGCGCCGCCACGCGCGCCTCGAAGGAGAGCGGGGGCGAGGAGGCGGCCCGGAGCGGGCTCCACGCCAAGAGGAGAAGGCACGCCCAGGCCACGTGGCAAGCGCCTCGCGCAGTTCGCTCCATAACCGGTCCCCCCTCTACAAAGCTCATGGAGCCCTCCCGTTCACCCGTGCCTTCGGACGTCCCTTCTTCTCACCCTTACCCCGTCTCTGCATGGCCAACGGTCCTCGGGCCCGTTTGCGCAAGAGGCGTGCCAGTGAATCGGGATGCCGGCGTCCCTGCCCTGCCGGCGGGAGGGTGTGCTCGGGCGAGGGCGCGCCCATTCAGCGCTGCACTGCTCTGGGGAGATGGAGGTTCCCCTCTGGCCGGGAACATTCTGTGGTCATTGGAGGATGACACTTTGTGTCATCCGGAGAAGCGGAGGTGGCGCGCGCGTTGCTGCCGTCGGCTACTTCTTCGCCCTCGCGCGGGAGCCTCCTGGGTCCGCGCCGGCCGCCTCGAACCCCCGCAGCAGCTCGATCTCCTCGGGCCAGCGGCCGGGGTCCGTGGTCTCGAGGATGAGCGGGAGCCCGGCGGTGCGCGGGTCGGTCATTACGGAACGGAAGGCCCCGAGCCCCAGGGTGCCCTCGCCCAGGCTCTGGTGGCGGTCCACCCGGCTCCCGAAGGCCGATTTGCAGTCGTTGAGGTGCATCGCCTTCAGCCGCCCGCGGCCCACGATCCGGTCGAAATCCGCCATGGTCGCGGCGTAGGCCTCCGGCGTCCTGAGGTCGTGGCCCGCGGCGAAGAGGTGGCAGGTGTCGAGGCAGACGCCGGCGCGGGAGGGATCCTCGATGCGGTCCAGCAGGTAGGCCAGCTCCTCGAAGGTGCGCCCCACGGCCCCTCCCTGGCCCGCCGTGTTCTCCACCACCGCGCAGACGCCCTCGGTCTTCTCGAGCGCCCGGTTCACCGACTCGGCCACCCGGTCGAGGCACGCTTCGGGGCTGAGCAGGCCGAGGTGGCTGCCGGGGTGGAAGTTGAGCATGGAGAGGCCGAGGGACCGGCAGCGCCGCATCTCGTCCAAGAACGCGGCGCGGGACTTCTTCAGGTTTTCTGCGTTCGGCGCGCCGAGGTTGATGAGGTACGTGTCGTGGGGCAGAATTCGGTCGGGGGAGAAGCCGAGCTCGTTGCAGGCGGCCTGGAACGCCTCGGCCTCGGCCGGGTCCAGGGGCGGGGCGCTCCACTGGCGCTGGTTCTTCACGAAGAGGGCGAAGGCGGTGGCCCCGAGCGCCGCCGCGTTGCGGGGGGCGTTGCGGACGCCGCCCGCGGCGCTGACGTGGGCGCCGACGAACCGGCCGCTCATGGCGCTTCGCCCACCCCCGCCCGGCGCTGGCGCCGCGGTTCTCCGCCACCCTGGAGCATCATCCCGCCGAACTCCCCGAGCTCGCACCCCTTCAGCCGCTCCGCGTGCTTCAGGTAGAGCGCCGCGTTGGAGGAGAGCGGCTCCCCGGCCTGTGCGAGGGCGGCCTCGTAACGCGCCACCTTCTCCTGGAGAGCCTTCCGCTCCGCCTCCGGAAGGGCCGGGCTGGCGGCCTCTCGCCTCAGCGTCTCCAGCATCTCCCGGGCCACGGGGGAGCCCGCCTTCTCGGCCGCTTCCTCGCGTGCGGCCTCCACGGCCCGGCGGATCCAGCCGAACTCGCGGGCGGACATCTTCTGTTCGCGCAGGGCGCGGCAGGACGCGTCCAGGAGCGCCGCCATGAGCTCGAGCGCTTCCCGCGCATCCCGGAAGTCCCCTTTCTGCCCCTGGTGGTCGCGCATCCAGGCGTCGTAGGGCGCGGCGGCGGGTACGACGGCCTCGCAGATCGTCGCGTAGGCGAGGAGCCGCTCCTCGGGGACGGCGCCGCCGGCCGGGGGGGTAAAGGGGAACTCCTTGTCCAGCGCCTGGAGTCCTTCGGCGCTCCGCTTCATCTGGAGGATCCCGCCGCCGAAGCGGGTCGCGTTGTCCCAGGCCCCCGAGCCCACCAGCGCCGCGCCACCCAGGACACAGAGCAGGACCAGCACCGCCGCGAAGCCCGCCACGACCTTGGCCCAGGTCTTCATGAAGGCCCTCCCGGAGAAGGCTAGCGCGGAGAGGGACCGCGCGCAAGACGCCCCTGGCGGCCCGGGGGGCCGACGTGGTAGAAAGGGGAAAATTGAGGAGGTGACCATGAACTGGAAACGGATCGCCCTGGGGGGCCTGTTGGCCGGCCTCGTCATGAACGTGGTGGACTTCGCGGTGGGCATCTTCTACCTGATGGACCGGTACATGGCGCTCCAGAAAGAGGGGATCTTCCTCAAGGAGCCCCGCCTTCCGTTCACGCCGCTCTGGATCGGCGGAATCTTCTGCATCGGCCTCCTCTGCGCCTGGTTCTACGCCGCGGTCCGGCCGCGCCTGGGCGGCGGGCCCAAAACGGCGCTTCTGGTGGGCCTCGCGCTCGCCCTCATGACCCACGTGCCCTACAACGTCTCCATGGCCTCCTGGGGCCAGCAGGGACGGCTCCTTCCCTTCGCCTGGATGGTCGTCGGGATCGTCGAAGTGATCGTGGGGACGCTCGTGGCGGGCTGGCTCTACAAGGAGGCTTGAGCCCCGGCGCGTTGGCCCCTTACGGGGTCGCGGCGGCTAGGGAGTTCTTGAGCCCTTCCAGCGTAAACTGCTCCGCGGGCAGGAGGAGGTCCCGCTCGGACTTGGTCCCCTCCAGCACGGTGCGGCTGTGGCCGCCCGCGGGCGACACTACGACTCTCGCCGCCGCCCAGCGGCCGCCCGCCTGCTTCAGGAGCCTCTCCGCCGTAAACCGCTTGGCGACGCGTCCGTCGCGGAAGTACTTCTCGATCCGCACGGGCAGGGCGAGGTCGGGGGCGATCCAGCTCTTCACCAGGGAGTAGGCGGTGGCCGCGCCGGCCGGGGGCCTCGACTCGAGGATGTAGCAGGCGCGGCCCTCCAGCGCCTCCCGACCCGCGACCCTCTGGGAGGGCCAGGACCAGAACTCCTCGACCAGGTCCTCCACGGAAAGGTCCGACCCGAAGAACGGCCTCGCCAGAAGCTCCGCGGTGAGGGGCCTGCGGCTGTCGGGCGGCTCGTAGAAGAAACCTCCCGCCGCATGGCCCGGCCTCCTCTGCACGACCAGCGCCTGCCCCCGCACGGCCGGGGGCCAGAGGGCCTGGTAGAGCACCTCCGCCGCCTCCCCCTCCCGCCGTCCCTTGATCAGCAGCTGGGTGACCTCCTCGGCCCCCGTACCGGCGGAGGTCCGGATCAGCCGCGCGCGCGTGCGGAACCCCGACGTCTTCTGGGCGTCCATGATCCGGGCGATGAGCTGGTCCGCCGTGTACTGCGCGGCCCAGGCGGCGAGGCCGAGCGCCCCGACCGCGCAGAGGGGACGGACGGACCTCATTCGTACCTCAGGGCCTCGCCGGGCGGAAGGCGGGAGCCCCGGTAGGCGGGGTAGAGCCCGCCGAGCATTCCCAGGCCGAGCGCCACGGAGAGGGCCACGGCGAAGAGCCCCGGGCTCACCTCGCCCTCGATCTTGCCGCGCAGGATGGGGCTCCACTGCAGGAGTTTGACCGCCGCGAACCCGAGCGCGCTTCCCGCAATCCCGCCCGAAAGGCTCAGGACCATGGACTCGTAGAGGATGAGGCGGACGATCCGGCTGCGCCGCCACCCGATGGCGAGGAGCACGCCGATCTCGTGGGTGCGCTCGAAGACGCTCATGAGCACCGTGTTCATCACGCCCACCGCGCCCACGAGCAGCGCGAGGAGCGACGTGGCCCAGCTCATCGCCTTGGCCACCCGGATGGCGCTGTTGTTCTGCGCCACCTCCCCCGCGGTGAAGGCGCTGAAGCCGGGAAACCGCGCCCGGATGGCGGCGCGCAGGTCCTCCAGTTCGGCCGGGGTGGTGCCGGGGTCGAGCCGCAGGTTGAAGAAATTGACCTTCCCTTCGTTCTCGGTGACCTGCTGGAGCTGGGGCAGGGTCAGGATGACCGCGCCGTTCTCCACCAGCGCCCCGCTGTCGAAGATCCCGCAGACCGTGTACTCTCCGGTCTCGACGACGACGGTGGAGCCGACCCCCTTCTTCAGGATGTCGGCGGCCACCACCCCGAGCACCGCGGTCTTCTCCTTCTCGTCGGCGGGCCAGCGGCCCTGGACGAGGTGGAGGTGCTCCCAGAGGAATCCTCCCGGCTCCCAGCCGAACACCAGCACGGTGGGCGACTCCTCGATGCTGACGAGGTCGCTCAGGAGGCCGTTGACCTGCCGGACGTGGGGCATCCGGAGCAGCTCCGCCCTCTTGCTCTCCGAGAAGGGCGCCGGCATGGGGCTTTGGCTCGTCACCTTCGTGACGATGAGGTCGGTGCCCCGCGCCGCGTAGGCGCGCTCCCAGCTCCCCTCGAACCCCCAGGCGACGCTCGTCAAGGCTACCACCGCCGCCACGCCGATGGCGATGCCGGCGAGGGTGAGCAGACTGCGCGCGGGCCGGCGCAGCAGGTTCTTGAGCACCACCGTCAGGAAGAGCACGGCGCGCCCTCCCGCTGGTCCTCGTCGGAGACGACCCGGCCGTCCAGCATCCGCAGCGTCCGCCGGGCCCGACCGGCCACCCGCGGGTCGTGAGTCACTACCACCAGCGTCATCCCCCGCTCGGCGTGAATCCGCTCCAACAAGTCGAGGATCTTCCCGGCGCTCTCGCTGTCCAGGTTGCCCGTGGGCTCGTCGGCCAGCAGGAGCTGGGGTCCGTTGGCGAGGCTCCGGGCGATGGCCACCCGCTGGCGCTCGCCCCCCGAGAGGGTCGCTGGCCGGTGGTCGAGGCGCTCGCCTAACCCCACGGCGGCCAGCAGCGCCTCGGCGCGAGCGCGGCGCTCCCGGGGGGGCCAGGGCATCTCGAACATCGGCACCTGGACGTTCTCGGCGGCGGTCAGGGTGGGCAGGAGGTGAAAGGACTGGAAGATGAATCCGAGGGTGCGGGCCCGGAACCCCGCCAGGTCGTGGACCGCCCCCAGCGGCTCGCCCCGGAAGAGGACCTCGCCCCCGCTGGGCCGGTCGAGCGCGCCGAGAAGCTGGAGGAGGGTGGATTTCCCGCTCCCGCTGGGCCCCATGACGGCCACGAACTCGCCCTCGCGGACGACGAAGTCAGCGCCGCGCAACGCCTGGACGCGCCCCCCGTCGAAGCGGCGCTCGAGGCCGCGCGCCTCCACCAGGACCGCCCGGCCCGGCTCCCGGCGGGCGGGGCTACCCGGCGGAGGCGAGGGGGCAGTGGCGCGCAAGGAAACCTTCCATGAGGGCGCTGACCTCGCGCGGCCGCTCGATGTTGGGCGCGTGGCCGCACCGGCTGAGGAACTCGAGCTCCGCGTGGGGGATGTGGCGCTTGAACTCGTGGGCCGAGCGGCATGGGGTGATGCGGTCCTCCTCCCCCCACACCAGCAGCACCGGGCAGCGGATGCCGTGCAGGAGGCCGCTCAGGTTCCCCTGTTTGGCGGACTTGGCCATTCGGACGATCTTCGTGATGCGGCGCGGGTCGAGCACGGTTCCGTGGACCTGGTCCACGAGCTCCTCGGTGACGTGCCGCTCGTCGAAAAAGACCTGGTGCATCTTGGCCCGGACCCACTCCCGCGTGGGACGGCGCGGCGCCTGGCCCTCGAGCCCGCGCTCGAAGAGCCCCGAGCTGCCCATGAGAACGAGCGCCTCCACCCGGTCGGGCCGCCGCAGGGCCATCTCAAGGGCGATGTGGCCGCCGAGCGAGTTGCCGGCGAGGGCCGCGCGGGCGACGCCCCTGCTGTCCAGGAGCCCCTCCACGTGGGCCACGAGGCTGTGAACGCAGGTCTCCGCCCGGGAGAGATCCCAGACCGGAAGCTCCGGGACCAGCACGTCCCACCGGCCGCCCAGGTGGCCCGCACACTCCCGCCAGTTGTCGGCCGCGCCGAACATGCCGTGCAGGAGAACCAGAACGGGTTTTGCCACCCAATCCCCTCCCCGGTGCGCCGCCGGTGCTCCCTCTCCCATGGGGGCGGGCCGGAGCCCGGAAGGCGCCAGGACCATGAACGTATCACGGGGCGGCGGGGGCCGCAAGGCGACGCCGGCGGAAACGCCTTCGCGAGCGAAGCGAGAGAAGGCGGCGTTCCGCGCGGATCGGGCCAGATCCGAGGAAAGCGAGCGGGCCGCGCCGAGTCGTACTGGGATGTACGTCGCAGGCGCTAGCCCGCGAAGCTTGACGAAGGAGATGGTCTGCGGGTTCCGGCCCCCGGAGGATCTTTGGCGCGACGCCCTGCGGATGGGGATGCGATGCCAGGCGCGGTGAGGTCCGCGATGCTGAAGGCATCGCAAACGAGCCGCAACGCCGCAGCGCGCCCCAGCCGCGGCGTCCCTTCGGGTTGGCGCGGGGCCGGGCGGCTTCTTTGTTGGCCCGGCTCTCCGTGTGTTTGTGTTCACACGCCTTCGCCGGGCCGCCTCGAATCCACTCCGGCCGCGCGGCCAACGCGCCGAGAGCCCTCCGGGGGCCGGAGCCCAAAACTCGCGGCGCACTCAATTAAGGTGGGGGGGAGGTGGCAGGAATTCAGGAAGGCTGGAGCGCCCGAAGGGCTGGGGCTCGCAAGACCGGCTCGGAGAAGGATTCTCCAGAGGCAGACCTGAATCCAAATCCTTCGACGAGATGGCCGCGAGGCCTGGCAGGCGGTTGAGAAACCCCTTGTAGGTCGCGCGCGAGAGGCTTGGGGGCCGGATGCAAGGCGCGGCGAGGAAGGCGATGCGGGCCGGAACGGTGCATCGGCGACGAGCCGCAACGCCGCAGACGGCCCCCAATCCCTCGCGCCCGGAGGGTTGCCGCGGCGCGGCCGCATCTGCCGTGTTGGCGCTCCTAGACGATGCGCAACGACATCGCCGACGTCGCGCCGCCTCGCATCTGCAGCCGCGGCGCAGGCAACGCGGCCTGCAAGGGATTTTCAACAGCCTGCTAGAAGGTGCGAAGCACCCTCCAGCCGAATGCTCTACGAATGACGGTAATTTGGTGTCAGCCCAGCCAGCGGGGCAGGAAGGTGCTCAGCCAGGGCAGGTAGGTGATGAGCACCACCCCCGGCAGCCGCCAGAGGAGGACCGGCCAGACCGCGCGGTAGACCTCGGGCAGGGGCTTGCGGAAGCGGTAGGAGGCGAGGAAGAGGTTCATTCCCACGGGCGGGGTCAGGTAGCCGAGCTCGAGGTTGGCGAGGAAGACGATGCCCAGGTGGATGGGGTCGATGCCGTAGGCTGCGCCGATGGGAACCAGGATGGGCACCACCACCACCGTCGCCGAGAAGATGTCCATGAGGCAGCCCACCGCCAGCAGGAAGAGGTTGAGCAGCAGCAGGAACAGGAACGGCGAGGAGACCGCCCCCGTGACCCACTCCACCATCTTCGCGGGGACCTCCGCGTCCACGAGGTAGTTGGTGAACCCCAGCGCCACGCCGAGGATGAGCAGGACGCCGCCCACCAGGAGCCCCGCCTCCGCCGCCACCTTCAGCGTCGCCCGCCCCGGCTTCAGATCCCGGTAGAGGAAGGTTTCCACCACGAAGGCGTAGAGCGCCGTGAGCGCCGAGGCCTCCACGGGGGTGGCGAAGCCTCCCAGCAGGGCCCCCACCGCCACCACCGGCAGGAGCAGCTCCCAGAAGGCGGCGCGGCAGGCGCGCCACGCCTCCCTGCGGTCGAAGCGCGCTCCGTGCTCCGCGGGGGCCGCCTGGCGCACGCCCCACCAGATGGTGAGGGCCACCATCACCAGCCCGGGGAGGATCCCCCCGAGGAAGATCCTGCGCACCTCCACCTTGGCCACGATGGCGTAGAGGATGAGCGGAAAGCACGGCGGAAAGAGGAGCCCCAGCGCGCCGGCCCCGGTGATGAGGCCGAGGGCCCTCTTCTCGGGGTACTTGGCGCCGAGGAGCACGGGCATGAGCAGGCCGCCGAGCGCGAGGATCGTTACCCCGGAGGCCCCCGTGAAGGAGGTGAAGAAGGCGCACACCAGCGCCGTCACCACCGCGGGCCCGCCGCGCAGGGAGCCGAAGAGCGCCTGGAAGACCCGCACGAGGCGCGTGGAGGCGCCGCCCTCCGCGAGGAAGTAGCCCGCGAGCGTGAAGAGCGGCACGGCGGGGAGGGTCGGATTGGTCGTGAGGCGGTAGTGCTCCACCGCCACCGCCGCGGCGGGGACGTCCGCGCCCCAGAAGAGGATGAGCGCCGCGCCTCCGAGCACCGCAAAGACCGGGGCACCCAGCGCCGCCGCCAGCAGCAGCAGGCCGAGGGCGGGCCACTGGAGGAACCCCGGGGAGGCCGCGGGGTGGAACGCCGTTGCCACCACCGCCGCCGCCAGGGCCGTCGCCGCGGCGCGGCCCTTCCAGCTCCTTCCGGCGTGGAACAGCAGCCGCAGCCCCACCAGCGCAAAGCCCGCCGGGAGCGCCAGCTCCACCACCCAATAGGGCACCCCGTAGGCGAGGGTCTTGCCCGCCGCCCGCTCCGACGCGACGAACTGCCAGGAGCCGACCACGAGCCCCGCCGCCACCGCGGCGCCCGCGGCGTAGGCGATGGTCCGGACGGCGTGCTTCCACCGCCCCTCCGGGACGAGCTCCCCCGTGGCCAGGGCCAGGAGCCGATCCTCCCTCGCCGCGAGCGCTCCCCCCAGCATCCCCGCCACGAGGACCAGGTGCTGGACGAGGGCGCTCGACCCCACGATGCCCACCTTCAGGGTCGCCCGCAGGGCGATCTCCAAAAGGGGCAGGACCATCATGATCAGGAGGCAGAGCGCGACGACTCCGTCCTCCCCGGCCCGCAGGAGGGCGGAGGCCCGAGCGAGGGGTCCGGGGGCGGAGGGCGGTTCCGGCGCGCTCATCGCGGGGGGGGTGGCGTGCGGGAGCGGTATTCCTTCACCAGGCGCCGGACCTCGTCGAAGTAGTCCGCGGGTACCATGGAGCCCCGGATCTTCGGATAGAAGGTCTCGCAGCGCCGCTGCCACTCGGCCTCCAGCTCGGGGGTCCCCGGGGTGATCTTCAGTCCGCGCCGCTGGAGGGCGGCCACCGACTCGCCCCCCTCCTTCCGGCCCTGGACCGTGATCTCGCGGCCCGCCTCCTCGGCGGCGGCCTTCATGGCCCCGCGCGCGGACTCGGGCAGGGAGTCCCAGGCCTTCCGGGTGATGACGCAGCCCCCGATGAGCGGCGCCCATTTCAGCGGGAGCATGTTGGGGCAGTGGGCGTCAATCTGGGTGGTGAGGACGTAGAAGGGGATGGTGGCGATCCCGTCAATGAGCCCCGTCTGAAGCCCCGGCAGAATGTCCGCCGTCTCCAGGGAGACGGGCGAGTAGCCCGCGGCCTTGAGGATCTCCATCCCCGAGTTGTCCCCGGCCCAGGAGAAGAGCTTCACCTGCTTCATCTCGTCCGGGGTCCGCACGGCGGCCTTGGTGAAGTAGTGGATCCACCCCGAGTCCACCCAGAAGAGGAGCACGAACCCCTTCTCGGCGAGGCGCTGCTCGAGCCGGGGGTGCAGGGCCGCCGAGACGGCGTCGAACTCCTGGAGGGAGTCGAAGACCATGGGCATCATCTGAAGGCAGGTCACCGACGGGTCAATCTCCGAGAGCCCCACCCCCGTCAGGAGCGCCGCCTGCACCTGGCCGATGCGCATCTTGCGGACCACGTCGGCCTCGCCGCCCATGGCGCCGTCGGTGTAGATGCGGAGCGTCACCGGCCCGCCCGGCGCCCGTTTCCACTTCTCGCCCATGGCCTGGAGACTCTGGTGGTAGGAGCTTCCGCGCGGGGCGAGGGTGCCCAGCTTCAGGACCGTCCCCGCCTCGCCCCGGGGGGCCGCCCCCCCGATCAGCGCGAGCGCGGCCAGGACGGCCAGAAACGCCGCGCGCAGGGTTCTCCGCTTCATGACCCTCCTCCCTTTACTCGATGAAGAGCGCGTCGGCCCGGCCCGCGAGCCACCGGGCCCGGCGCTGGGTCACCAGGTTCATGAGCCGCCAGTCGGGCCATGCGTCGGGGTCCACCGCGAGGGCCTTCTCGATCAGCGACGCAAAGGCCTTTCGGTCCTGCACCGGGACGGCCACGCCTTCGGCGAGGGCCACGTAGGGCCCGGCCGCGCGCCCCTCCGAGAGGGCCACGGCGCGCTCGAAGTGGCGCCGCGCCTCGGCGGCGGAGGCCGCGGGGGCGGCGCCCGGCTTGGCGGTGACGAAGGTGATCATGAGGGTGTGGAGCGCCCCGTGGTCGAAGCCCTCGTCGAGGGCGAGCGCCCGGCCGAGCAGCGCCTCCACCTGGGGCAGCTCGGCCACCCGCCCCGGGTCGTCCTTACTCAGGGCGATGGCGGAGCCCCAGGCGGCGGCGGTCCAGTAGAGCAGGGGGACGTCCTGGGCGGTGCACGCCGCTGCGGCGGCGGGGTCACGGGCGAGCGCCCCCTCGAACCCCGGGTGGGCCACCTCGAGGCCCCGCATCCCGTAGCCGCGGGCCCGCAGGTAGAGCCTCCGGGCCCGGACCCGCAGGGCTCTGGCCTTCGCCAGGTCCGCCTCCTCGGCCTCGTCCGCCTCCTCCTGGACGAAGGCGTAGGCGTACTGGGTAAAGCCGCTGGCGGCGGCGAGCAGCAGGCCGCGGTGGCGCGGCGCCTGCGCGAGGACGCTCTCGTAGAGCTTCAGGCTGAACGGCGCGGCGTCCCGGACGAGGTCGGGGTCGTCGTCGGTCCTGACCGAATCCCCCGTGGCCGCGAGGGCGTCGGCGAGCTTGTTCAAGGCGTAGCGCTTGGGGGAGCAGGCGAGGCCGAGGGCCAGGGCGAGCAGGAGCGCCGCGCGGGCCAGAATCCCCCGCCTCGTTCCTCCTGCACCAGAACACCTCGTGCCGCCCATGGGCCCGGCTCTCCGTAGCCCCTACGCTGCCACAAGGCCCCCCCCGAGCGCAACCGGGTGGGCGCTTCAACGGGTGGGCGACAGCGCTTCGAGGGCGGTGGCGGAGCGGCGGTAGAGGTCCGCCTCCGCGTCGAGGCCGCGCTTCCGGGCAAAGGCTTCGAGGGTCTTGAACCGTTCCAACTTGTCCACCCCGGTGGCGTAGGTGAGCTTCGCAAGGCACTCGGGACAGAGCTCCAGCGGGTTGCGGTCCAGTTCGTCCAGGCTGTTGCTGCCGTTCATCCCGCACCGGAAGGCGGTGCAGTGCAGGAACCCGAACATGTGACCCGCTTCGTGGGAGGCGAGCTTGAGGGCCCGCAGAAGGCAGACGCGGTCCGTGCCCTCTTCGGGGTGCAGCGGGCAGAGCCGGGCAAGGGAATAGACTCCGATCCGGTCTCGGAGGGAGGCTTGGCCGAAAACGAAGTTCCACCCCATACCGGGCCAGAGGTCTACAACGGTGAAGCCCAGCAGGGCCGCCGCATCCGGGGGCACCCTGGCCTTGAGGCGCTCGTCCATCAGGTAGGTGGTCAACCACTGCCGGGTGCCGAGGGGGCCCGTTCGCCAGGTGCCGTCGGGCATCGCCCCCTCGTCCATGGCCACGGGCGTAGCCTCGCGCACGGGGAGCCCGAAGTGGGCCGCTAAAAAGAGCCGGACCTCGCCTACCACCTGGCGCTGGTCCGTCGGGAAACGTCCCACCTCGGCCACGTAGAGGGTTCGGCGGCTCCCGATCGCCCTCAGGGGGCAGGAGGCCACGTACTGCACGAAGCTCTGGCCCGGCTCCGCGTGGGCCGCGAGCCAATCCCCAGCCTTCGGCGGCGGGAGCTTCTCGTGGAGCGGCTCCAGCGCTGCGCGCACGGTGAGCGCGACGTGCGGCGGCGCCTTCGCCGGCGGCGCGGAGCAGGCGAGGTAGGTCGCGCAGCACAGTAGGAGGAAAGAGGGCTTCACGGGACCTCCCGGGACCCGGCTAACCCCGGGGCCAATCCTGAACCGGACGGACGTCCAGGCGGCCCGACTTGAGGGCGCGGATGCCGGCGAGGGCCGCGCCGGCGCCCTCCACGGTGGTGATGCAGGGAACGCCGAGGGCGATGGCCTGGCAGCGGATGTTGGTCTCGTCCCGCTGGCTCTTGCGGCCCATGGGGGTGTTGATGACGAGCTTGAGGGTTCCGGCCCTCAAGAGGTCCGCGGCGTCGGGCCTCCCCTCCCCCACCTTGTTCACGGCGCCCACGGGCACGCCCTGCCGCTCCAGGTGGAGGCGGGTGCCGCGGGTCGCGACGAGGGCGAAGCCCAGATCCGAGAGACCGCGGGCCACCGGAACGAGCGCCTCCTTGTCGGCGTCGCGCACGGAGAGGAAGACGGCGCCCCCCGTGGGCAGCGGCGTCCCCGCCCCCGCCAGGGCCTTGGCGAAGGCCTGCCCGAAGGCCGGGGCCGCTCCCATCACCTCGCCGGTGGACTTCATCTCGGGGCCCAGGACCGGGTCCTCCCCCAACAGGCGGGCGAAGGGGAAGACGCTGGCCTTCACGAAGACCCTCTCGCGGCGGGCCGGCTCGGTCGCGAGCCCCGCCAGCTCGGGGAGCTCCGCGATGGGGCGTCCGGCCATGATCCGCGCGGCGAGCCGCGCAAAGGGGAGCTTCCGGGCCTTCGAGAGGAAGGGCACGGTCCGCGAGACCCTCGGGTTCACCTCGAGGACGAAGAGGCCGTCGCGGTTGTAGGCGAACTGGAGGTTGAGCATCCCCACCACGCCCAGCTCCAGGGCCACGCGCCGGGTGACGGCCTCGGCCTCGTCGAGCACCCCGCGGGGCGTCTGCTGGGGCGGGAAGACCTGGGACGAGTCGCCCGAATGGATGCCGGCCTTCTCCACGTGCTCCAGGATGCCCGCCAGGACGACGTCGCGTCCGTCGCAGAGGGCGTCCACGTCGAGCTCCACGGCGTCCTGGAGGAAGGAGTCCAGCAGGAGCGGGTGGTCCTCGCTCACCTCCACCGCCTGGCCGAGGTACTGGTCCAGGTGGCGCTCCTCGGTGAGCAGCGCCATCCCCTGGCCGCCGAGCACGTAGGAGGGCCTCGCCATGAGGGGGAACCCCAGCTCGGCGGCGCGGGCCCGGGCCTCCTCGAGGTTCCCGGCCGTGGCGCCCCGCGGGGCGCGCAGACCGAGCGCGCCGCAGAGGGCGGCGAACTCCCTGCGGTCCTCGGCGCGGTGGATGGCCGCGGGCGACGTGCCCAGGAGGGGGTAGCCGAGGCGGTGCAGCTCGCCCGCCAGCTTGAGGGGCGTCTGGCCGCCGAAGGTGAGGATGACGCCGTCGGGCCTCTCGAGGTCCAAAATGGCCTTCACGTCCTCGAGGGTGACCGGCTCGAAGTAGAGCTTGCTCGCCGTGTCGAAGTCGGTGGAGACGGTCTCGGGGTTGCAGTTCACCATCACGGTCTCGAAGCCCTCGTCCTTGAGGCCGAAAACCGCCTGGCAGCAGCAGTAGTCGAACTCGATCCCCTGCCCCACGCGGTTGGGCCCGCTCCCCACCACCACGACCTTCCTCCCGGCCAGGGGTGCGCTCTCGTTCGCGCCCGTGTGGGAGCCGAAAAAGTAGGGCGTCTTCGCCTCAAACTCGGCGGCGCAGGTGTCCACGCCGAGGTAGGCGGGGCGGTCGCCCAGGGCCTCGCGGCGCTCCCGCACCACCGACTCGGGCACGCCCCAGACCTTGCAGAGGCGCCGGTCGGCGAACCCCTCCGCCTTGGCGCGCCTCAGCAGGTCCTGGGGGCAGGTGGCGGCGGAGAAGTGGCGCAGGCGGTTCTCGGTGGCCACCAGGTCCGCCACCTGGACCAGGAACCAGGGGTCCATCCCCGAGAGCTCCGAGACCTCTTCCACCGAGAGGCCGTGTTGGAAGGCGAGGGCCGCGTAGAAGACCCGCTCCCAGTTGGGGATGGCCAGCTTGGCCACGAGGGTCTCGCGGTCTTTGACGGGGGGCACGCCGTCCAGGAGGCCGTAGCGACCGATCTCCACCGAGCGCAGCGCCTTCTGGAGCGACTCCTTGAAGGTCCGCCCGATGGCCATCACCTCCCCGATGGACTTCATGTGCGTGGAGAGGGTGGGGTCCGTCTCGCGGAACTTGTCGAAGGACCACCGCGGAATCTTGACCACGACGTAGTCGAGGGCCGGCTCGAAGGCGGCGGGGGTGGTGCGCGTGATGCGGTTGGGCAGTTCATCCAGCGTGTAGCCCAGCGCGAGCTGGGTGGCCACGCGCGCGATGGGGTAGCCCGTGGCCTTGCTGGCGAGGGCCGAGGAGCGCGAAACCCGGGGGTTCATCTCGATGACGACCATGCGGCCCGTTTTCGGGTGGAGGGCGAACTGGATGTTGGAGCCGCCGGTGTCCACCCCCACCGCCCGAATGACGCGCTTGGCCCAGTCGCGCATCCACTGGTACTCCTTGTCCGAG
>JAKAIJ010000030.1 GCA_021814355.1 Acidobacteriota bacterium | reverse complement strand
GGCTCCGGGAGCGCGACGAGTCGCGCGGGAACGCGCCTGGCTCGCCCCGCCCCGCCTCGCCGCCGCCCGCGGCGGAGGGCAAGGGAGCGGAGAGCGGAGCCGGGGACCAGTTGGCGGCCATGGAGGCCCCCAAGCGTTACCTCCTGGTGGACCTGGTGGAGTGCACGCTACGGACCGAGGGGAACCGGGAGTACGTGGTGCTGAAGCTTCCCCCCACGGAGGCACCGCCGCCGGGCCAGTCCTGGGACGTGACCGTCTCGCGGGACGGGGCCGTGGCGGTCCGCGACGCCGACGGCCGCTGGCTGAAGGAGGTCGCGGCCTACCTGGAGTCCCGCGCCGCCGAGCTCAGGCTCAACCCCGGCCGGTACCACCTCGGGCGCGTGGCGCCGTAATGCCCGCGGGACGCACGAGAGTCCCGCGAACCCCGTCCTTCCTCATACCAATTGGACTTCCGTCCTGGAGGAATCGCCTTCCGGGGCTTCGCTTCGGAAGGCGGCGTTCCGCGCGGATCGGGCCAGGTCCGAGGAAAGCGAGCGGGCCGCGCCGAGTCGTACTGGGACGTACGTCGCAGGCGCTGGCCCGCGAAGCTTGACAAAGGAGATGGTCCGAGACTCGCGGCGCGATGGGATAAGTGGGGGGAGACGGCAGGAATTTAGGAAGGCTGGAGCGCCCGAAGGGCAGGGCTCGCGGGGCCGGCTCGGAGAAGGATTCTTCAACGGAAAGCCTGGAATCCATCCTTCGACGAGATGGCCGCGAGTCCCGAAAGGTGCGAGGCACCCTCCAGCCGAATGCTCTATGAATGGCGGCAACTTGGTATCAGCGCGTGTCCCGCCGCACCTCCAGAACGCCCTGGACGCGGGCGAGCAGGCCGAAGATCTGGCTCAGGTGCGCCTTGTCGCGGATGGCGAGGGTGAGGCGGACGCGGCCCTCGCCGTTGGGCAGCACCGACCCCTCGATGTGCCGGATGCCCGCCTTGCTGTCGGCGATGACCTTGGTGATGGAGGCCACCATGCCCTGGCGGTCCTCGGTCCGCAGGGTCACCGCCACGTCGTGGGCGGGTACCGTCGCGGCGCCGGGTTCCCAGGCCACCTCCATGATGCGGTCGGGGTTGTAGGCGAGCCGCCGGAGGTTGGTGCAGTCGGCGCGGTGGACCACCAGCCCTTTGCCGCGGCTGATGAACCCCACCACCTCGTCGCCCCGGATGGGCTTGCAGCACCGGGCGAGGGAGGTGAGGAGGTCGCTGGCGCCGCGCACCACGATGGGCGCGCCGCGGGAGGGCTGGTCGGCGCCCTCGGCCAGGAGCGCGGGCCCTTCCGCCCCATGTCCGGCCACGAGGCGCCGCGCCACGTTGCGGGCCGAGAGCTTGCCGTAGCCGATCTCCGCGTGGAGCACCTCGAGGTCGGGCAGGGCCAGCTTCTTCAGGACCTCCGTCAGCTGCCCCTCCTCCTGGGCCAGCTTCAGGTTGACCTTGAGCCGCTTGCACTCCCGGTCAAGGGAGGCCTTGCCGATCTCGACGGCCCGGACCTTCTCCTGGAGGTTCAGCCAGGCCTTGATCTTGGCCAGCGCGCGGTTGGTGACCGCCGCGTCCAGCCAGTCCCGGGAGGGGCGGCCGTTGGGGCTCGTGAGCACCTCCACCCGGTCCCCGCTCTTGAGCGGGGTCTTCAACGGGACGAGCTTGCCGTTCACCTTGGCGCCGGTGCAGCGGTGGCCCACCTCGGTGTGGACGGCGTAGGCGAAGTCAATGGGAGTGGCGCCCCGCGGGAAGGAGAGGACCTTCCCCTTGGGGGTGAAGACGTACACCTCCTTGGGGTAGAGGTCCACCCGGAGGCTTCTCACGAAGTCGCCCGCCGTCTCGCTCCCCTGGCGGATCTCCTCGAGCTGGCGCAGCCAGGAGAGGGTCGCCTCCTCGTCCTCCTTGGTGAGCCTGCCCTCCTTGTACCGCCAGTGGGCCGAGAGGCCGTTCTCGGCCTCCTCGTGCATCTGCCAGGTGCGGATCTGGATCTCGAAGGGCTGGCCGCTGGGGCCCACCACCGAGGTGTGGAGCGAGCGGTAGTGGTTGTCCTTGGGGATGGCGATGAAGTCCTTGAAGCGCCCCGGGATGGGCTTCCAGAGGGTGTGGATGCCCCCCAGGACGGCGTAGCAGTCGCGCACGTCCTCCACAAGGATGCGGAATGCCATGTAGTCGTAGACCTGCTCCACGCTGATCGCCTGCCGCTGGAGCTTGAGGTAGATGCTGTAGAGGTGCTTGGTACGGCCCCGCACCTCGCCCTTCACCGAGAGCTCCTCGAGAACCCTCCGCAAGGTGCCGCGGGTCTCCTCCAGAAACCCCTCGCTGAAGGCCCGCCGGGAGACGAGGGCGCCGGTGAGCCGGGCGTAATCCTCGGGGAAGGCGTGGCGGAAGGCCAGGTCCTCCAGCTCCGCCTTGAGCTTGCCCAGGCCGAGCCGGTAGGCGATGGGGGCGTAGATCTCGAGGGTCTCCACCGCCTTCGCCGGGCGCTTGGACTCGGGGAGGGCGTCCATGGTGCGCAGGTTGTGGAGCCGGTCGGCGAGCTTCACCAGGATGACCCGGATGTCGTCCACCATGGCGAGGATGACCTTGCGCAGCGTGGCCCACTCGCGCACCTCGCCGCCCGGGAGGGTCTCCTCGATCTTCGTAAGCCCCTCCACGATGTGGGCCACCTCCGGGCCGAACCGCTTCCCGATGTCCGCTAGGCTGAAGGCGTGGTTGTCCTCCACCACGTCGTGCAGGAGCCCCGCCACGAGTGCGATGTCGTCGGCCTTCAGGTCCGAGAGGATGTCGGCGACGGCCACCGGATGGACCAGATAGGGCTCGCCCGAGTACCGGGTCTGGCCCTCGTGGGCCATCGCCGAGAAGAGGTAGGCTTTCTGGAGCAGCCGGTCGTCCGAGGAGGGGTTGTAAACCTTCACCTTCTCGATAACGCGGTCTATGCGCGGTTGCATGCGGCGGTCCCCGGTGTCTTTATACGATACGGAGTTTTTCGAGGAGAGACAAGCGCCCCGGCCCCTCCAGGCTCCGCGATGGAAGGGATCGCGCCTTCGAGCGGTCCGGCGGCTCTCCACGGAAACGAGGTTTTCTCCTAGGGCTGTTCACACTTGCGACCTTGTCGCATTGCCCCCGGACAAGCGAAGCGCCGTGCGCGGGGCAGGCCGGCCAGCGCCTTGGGCGCTTGGCTCCGGGCGGGAGGCGGCGGTCCGAAAAGCGCCCAGGCCGTCGGGCCGTCCAGATCCGTTGATCCTGCGTCCAGAACCGCGCTTGAGCGCTCTTCCAGTCTTTTTTCCTCCCGCCGCCTCGCTCGCCCGTAGGCCCTTCGGGCTTCCGGCCTGCCCGTGCGGTACGACATCCTCCCCCCTCTTCCCCGCCGCGCCGGCGGCGCCGGACCATCTGCGGTGTCAGACCTCGGCGTGCGGCAGACTCCACGTACATCCCAGTACGAGTCGCTGCCGCCCGCCTTGTCTTCCTTGCATCTGGCCCGTCGGCGCCGGGACGCCGCTTGCTCCGCTTCGCTCCGCAAGCGATTTCAGCTTCGGTGGTCCCGGCGCTCGCTTGAGGGAGGCGCGACAGGACGCTCGTCCGCTATTCGCCCGTTAAACAGCCCTAGTATTTTGGAGATTCTCTGTTCTATCGCCATCGCGGGATTGGGGCCCCGCCTCCGCGTTGACACCCCGCGGGGGGCGTTATAGAGTGGTGATCTCGGAAGAGGGGAGGCGCCTTGAACCAGCGGTTGCTCCTCAGGGGGTCCGCCACCGCCGCGGCGCTTTTCGCCGCGGCGCTCCTCGCCGCCCTCCTCCTTCTGCCCGCCCCCGCCCGCACGGGGCGCCTCTGGCTCCTGCTGGGCCTTCTGAGCGCCGCCGCCGGCTTCTGGGCCGCCTGGTCCGCGGAGACCCTGCGGGCCCGCTACCGCCTGCGCCTCGACGAGGTGCTCTCGGGGGTCGTCTCGGGCAACCTCGCCGTGCGCGAGGACGCCGAGACCGCCGAGATGCTCCACGAGTTCCCCGCCCTCCGGCGGATGCTCCGCTCCTTCCGCAACCTCATCGAGTACCTCCAGAACACGAGCCAGCAGGTCTCGGAGGTCTCCGCGGGGATCGGCGAGAAGACCCGCCAGCTCGCCGCCGACTCCCGCGAGCAGGTCCACTCGGTGAGCCAGGCGAACTCCTCCATCACCACCCTCGACTCCGAAATCGGGACGGTGGTGGAGCAGATGGACGCCCTCTCGGGGTTCACCGAGCAGACCAGCGCCTCCATCCTCCAGATGCGCTCCTCCATCGAGGAGGTGGTGGAGGCCACCCGGCACCTGGCCGAGTTCGTGGACGAGATCGCCTCCTCCATGGCCGAGATGGCCCACTCCGTGGAGGAGGTGGCCAGCAACTCCGACAGCCTCTCCTCCTTCGCCATCGAGAACTCCTCCGCCATGATTGAGATGGACGCCACCATCGGCCAGATCGAGGAGAACATCCGCGAGACCGACGCCCTCTCCCGCCAGGTGGCGGAGGTCTCCCAGGAGGGCGGGCGCACCGTCAAGGACACGGTCCGGGGCCTCGAGAAGATCAGCGAGGCCGTGGGGACCACCCTCTCCACCATCGAGTCCCTCGGCGTGCGCTCCCGCGAGATCGGGAAGATCCTCAAGGTGATCCGCGACATCGCCGACCAGACCAACCTCCTCGCGCTCAACGCGGCCATCATCGCCGCCCAGGCGGGGGAGCACGGGAAGGGGTTCGCGGTGGTGGCCGAGGAGATCCGCGACCTCGCCGAGCGGACGGCGGTCTCCACCTCCGAGGTGGGCGAGATCGTCGGCGCCATCCAGAAGGAGGTGGGCCAGGCCGTGGAGGTCGCCAACGAGGGGATGAAGCGGGTCCAGGAGGGGCTCCAGCTCGGCCGCGCCTCCGAGGCGAGCCTCCAGCGCATCGGCCAGGCCATCACCCTCGCGGGGACGAGCATCAGCCACATCCTGCGGGCCGCGGCGGAGCAGTCCAAGGGGTCGCGGCAGGTGACCGAGGCGATGGAGGAGATGACCAAGCGCGTGGAGCGCATCTCCCTGGCCACCCGCGAGCAGGCCAACACCAGCCAGGTCATCTCCAAGAAGACGCTCACCATGAAGGACCTCACCCGGGCCGTGGAGCAGGCCGCCGCCGACCAGGCCTCCGGGAGTGATACCATCAGCCTGGGGATGGAGAAGGTCCGGGAGTCGGTCTCCGCCACCCACCACGCCCTGCTCGGCATGTCCCAGGCCGGCCAGCGCATGGTGGGGGCCATGGAGGTCATCGGCGCCGCCACGGCCCAGACGCTGGGCAGCGCGCGCGACCTGGCCTCCACCTCCTCGACCCTGCGGCAGGAGAGCCTCCTGCTCGTGGAGGAGCTCTCCCGCTTCACGGTCCCCGAGGGGATCCGAGGCGGCGAGCTGCGGATCGGCTACACCCGCCACAGCTACAACCTCGATCCCGCCTTCGCCAACAACATCCGGGACGGGGACCTCTCCTACAACGTCCACCAGGGGCTGGCGAAGTTCGGCCACGGCACCCAGCTCGTCCCCGGCCTCGCCAAGAGCTGGAGCGTCAGCGCCGACGGGACCGTCTACACCTTCCACCTGCGGCCCGACGCGCGGTTCCACAACGGCCGCCGGGTCACCAGCGCGGACGTGCTCTTCACCTGGCACCGCGCCCTCTCGCCCAAGCTCGAGGACACGGGCCGCTGGTTCCTCACCTGGGTGGAGGGGGTGGACGCCTACCTGGAGGGCCGCGCCGACACCATCCGCGGCCTGTCGGCCCCCGACGACCTCACGGTGGAGATCCGCCTGAAGGAGCCCCTGGCCTTCTTCCTCTACATGGTGACCACCCCCGAGTCCTACATCCTCCCCCGGGAGGCGGTGGACTCCTCCACGCTCAAGCTGCTGCGCCCCCTCGGCGCGGGCCCCTACCAGGTGGCCGCCGCGGAGGCCGAGCGCGTCGTCCTGGGCCGGTTCGAGGAGTACTACGACAAGACGGAGTGCTTCGCCGACCGCGTGGTCTTCGACTACGGCTCCCGGGACGGCGAGGAGCTGGCCGCGCGCCTGAAGGCGGGCGAGCTGGACCTCTCGCCCGCCGTGGACGGCGCGGCGCTCGAGCGGCTCATGACCGACCCCGAGTGGCAGAGCCAGGTGGAGAGCACCCTCCTGCTCATGACCCACTTCATCGCGATCCAGAGCCACAAGCCCCCCTTCGACAAGAAGGAGGTGAGGCAGGCGCTCAACTGGGCCGTGGACCTCCAGGGGCTCGTGGCGCAGTACCCCTACACCCGCCCCGTTCCCGCGAAGGGGATCCTCCCCCCGGGCATCCTCGGGTACGACCCCGGCCGCAAGGGCTACCGGTACGACCCCGAGAGGGCCCGCTGGCTCCTCGCGAAGGCCGGCTACCCCAGCGGGTTCCGGGTCCACGTCCCCGTGGACGAGACCCGCTCCACGCTGGTTTCGGAGTTCAAGACGGTGGTGGCCATGCTCGCCGAGGTGGGGGTCCGCGTGGAGGTGGAGCCCCTCGGCCACGAGGAGTTCACCGAGCGCCGCAAGCGCGACGGCCGCCCGGCGATGCTGGCCACGGGCTGGTACGCCGACTACCCCGACCCCGACAGCTTCACCTACGTGCTCTTCCACAGCGGCGCGGGGGACGTCCTGGGGCTGAGCTTCTCCAACCCCGAGCTGGACTCCCTCACGGAGCGCGCGCGCCGCTGCCTCGACATTGACGAGCGGGTGGAGCTCTACCGGAAGGTGGAGGACCTGCTTGTGGAGGAGGCCCCCGTGATCTTCCTCTACCACGACCGCGGAGTGGTGCCGCACAGCCGCAAGGTCGAGGGGCTCAAGCTCTTCCTCACCCCCCCCATGGTGCGCCCCGAGAAGATCTGGCTCGTCTAGTGTGGCGTCTCAGGAAAAACTCCCATAACTCGCTCGGGCACAGAGTGCCACACTAGGGCCGCCCGCGGTAGCGCCCCGCGGCAAAGCCCGCCGCGAGCGATCTCGCGCCAAGACGCCAAGGGCGCCAAGAAGGACATCTCTTTGGGGGAGAAGGTTTTTCCTTTGCGTTCTGGGCGGCTTTGCGTGACCTGTCTTTTCCTCAGGAACTAAAGCGAAACCGCTTCAATGCCTTCGGGTTGACGTAGATCTGGATGTTGTTGGAGTGCGGGTTGAGGGGGGTGACGAAGAACCCCCGCTGCGGCTCCTGCTGCAGCGTCGCCATTCCCTCCACCACCTCGCCGTCCGAGAACTCCAGGGTGACCCTGCGGCCGGGGACCGCCTGGAAAAGGAGCGGGGGAGGCGGTCGGTGGGTGCTCTGGCTGTCGGTGGTGAAGGCCCGCACGAAGCAGATCAGCTTCACGGCGTCGAGGGAGACCGTGTGTAGCTTCTCGTCCTGGCCGCGCACCATGACCTCGGTCTCCCCGGGGAGGAAGTTGTCCCCGAAGGCCTTGAGCGTGGAGCCGTCCAGGAACCTCACCACCACCTTCTCGTCGAACACCCGCCGCGCCTCCCGGAGAGAAGAGATCAACCCTCCCCCGATGGAAACTATGCCGCCACTGGCGCCCCCGTGGCAAGGGCCGCTTTCCTTCCGCCCGGTATGCGCGAGATTGTTTCTTGCATCTTCTAGAAGCGGAGAGAGAAGACGCGCCGCGCAAAGCCGCCAAGAACGCAAAGGGGAGCACTGCTTTTCTCAAAGAACCGTCTTTCTTGGCGCCCCTTGCGCCTTGGCGCGAGACTGCTTTTTGCATCTTCTAGAAACGAAGAGAGAAGACGTGCCGCGCAAAGCCGCAAAGGCCGCAAAGGGAGGCACTGCTTTTCTCTATTTCTCAAAGAACCGTCTTTCTTGGCGCCCCTTGCGCCTTGGCGCGAGACTGTTTCTTGCATCTTCTAGAAACGAAGAGAAAAAACGTGCCGCGCAAAGCCGCAAAGGCCGCAAAGGGAGAACTAAGCTCCTGCCTTCTGAAAGAGGAGGCTTTTCTTGGCGCGCTTTGCGTCTTGGCGCGAGACTGCTTTTTTCCCTCCCGGCGTCCTTGACGAGATCTGTCAACTATCGTAGTTTACTTGACAGCAAGGCAAACGGGACGTATATTCAACCCGACTCTTGGACCCGGCCGAAAGGGGCCGGACTTTCAAAATCTCGAGGTAGGGGGTTCCGATGGGGAAGACCGTCGTCCGTTACGGGGTGGTGGCGTGGGCACTGGCGCTCTGCATGGCGGCCCAGCCCGGGTTGTTTGGACCCGGCGCGGTAGGGCAGGAAGTGCAACGGGTGGCTCAGGAACAGCCCGGTTTCAAAAGTGTATCTTCCTTCGCTGAATTCTCGAAGGGAGAGTCCGTCAACGACCTGAGCGGCGGGCTGACCGTGACCCACGCCTCGGCGGTGGCGCTCCCCGAGCGCCTGGGCTGGACCCTGCGCCCGGTGAGGGTCTACAACAGCAAGACCCTGGACGACGCCTACGACCTGGGCTGGTCCCCGAACTGGGACCCCAACGACAAGCTGAGCGGGGTCTTGGGCCTGGGCTGGCACCTCGGGTTCGGACGGATCTCCGTGCGGCTCGCCCAGCACGAGGTCTACGGCTCCCCGGGCACCTACGAGACCCGGATCTTCTACTTCTACGAGGACGAGTCCGGCACCGAGCGCCGGCTCTACCGGGGCGGCGCGATGGAGAACTGGGCGAGCGACGCCACCGAGCCCGCCGACGCCAACGGCGCCTGGTACTACACCAACGACGGCAGCTACATCCGGGCCAGGTACGTGGCGGGGACCTCGCACCGCTGGACGCTCTACTTCCCGGACGGCTCCGTCCGCGAGGCCCAGGGGACCGCGAACAACGCCCTGGACGCCACCAACGTCCCCTCCTTCGTCCCCTACGTGAGCGGGGGGACGGGGACCAACCGCTTCGTGAAGAACCCGCACCAGCACGGCTGGTACGTCACCAAGATCACCGACCGGGCGGGCAACCAGACGACCCTCGCCTACAACGCCTTCAACGCGACGAGCCAGCCCTACGGCGGCTCGCTGAGCGCCATCACGGACCCCTTCGGCCGGACCATCGCCTTCTCCTACGACGCGACGACCCACCTGCTCTCGAGCATCGCGGGGGCGGGCCGGACCGAGAACTACCTGGTGGACACCGCCACCTTCTGGACGCCGCCCGGGATGACGGACGTCAAGCAGGTCCCGGCCCTCACCAAGGTCTGGGTGACCGGCTACCCCGAGACGCTCTACCGCTACGAGACCTCGGTCCGGGCCAAGGCGGTGCTCGAGGTCGTGGCCCACTGCAACGGCAGCCGCAACCCGCCGCCTCCGGACGGCTACTTCTACGACGTCCTCGCCTCGCCCAACTACACGCTGCAGACGGGCGACCGGCTGGAGTACGACATCTACGTGGGCGGCGCCTCCCCCGGCGCGCAGTCGGGGATTGACCTCATCGCCAACGGCTGGACCCTGCGGGACAGCGGCGCGACGGACCAGTACGGGGTGAGCGCGCACCCGGCTACCGACATCTCCGCCCACGCCCTCGGGCAGTGGTACCACCGGGTGATCCCGATCCCCGCGAGCGGCATCGGCAAGAGCCTGACGGGGACGGGCTACGGCGTCTTTCTGGCCTTCGAGGCGGACTGGGCGGGGGACTATACCACCTACGCCACCAACATCAAGATCACCAACACCTCCGGGGCGACCAACCTGCTGGTCTACGACGGCGAAACCGCCTTCACCTACCCCGACGACACGGGCTACAGCTTCTTCTACAACTACACCATGACCACCGAGACCACCTCCACGGGCGGGGTGGCGCCGGGCGGGTCGGGCGGTTTCCCGCGGGACTTCCTCGCGAGGATCTACTACCCGACGGGGGCCCTCTCCCTCTACCGGTACGGGACCTACTCGTACGTGAAGGGGCGCTTCCCGCTGAACCCGGCCTCGGCCGACATAGACCTGGTGGACAGCTTCGGGGTGGTCCAGCACACGGTGGTGGCCGCGGCGCCCGACGGCGCGGGCGCCATGAACCAGTACACCTGGACCTGGAACCGCAGCTACCGGGAGGGGCCCTACCTCGCCACCGCCTTCACCTTCAACGGTCACGGCGACGACGTGGTCCCGGTGCTCTTCACCGACCCGCTGGGGACGCAGGAGGTGATCTACTTCTCCGCCGACAACGGGGCCACCTCGTACTTCTCCCCCGGCATGGAGCTGCTCCGGACGCGGCGCGACCCCGCGGGCGCCGGGTACAATCCGCCCACCACCCGGACGGCCATCGCCCTCTACGACGCCCGGGAGGGGGCGGTCACCTGGAAGCTCCAGGAGTGGGGATTCAATGACCACTACGCCGCCGGCGTCTATACGGGCGACGCGCACCTGTGCCAGCAGGACGGTGCCACCGCCGCCGAGACCAACCTCCACGGCAACCCCCGTCCCTGGAAGACGACGAACACCGAGGCCGACCCCGCCACGAAGGACGCCAAGTGGCAGACGGCCACCGAGAGCTATACCTGGGACGGGTTCGGCCACTACGCGCTGGACAAGACGACGGGGACGCCCTCCCCGGGCACCGGCAGGGACCGGTTCTCCTACCGGAGCTACGACCTCAAGACGGACACGGCCTCGGGCCCCTACCAGTTGGACCGGCTCACCCTCGCCTACGGTGGCGAGGGAACCATGACATGGGTGCCGTTTCATTACACCCTGGCGGGCACCTTCAAGGCGGTGTCGAGCGTCTACGAGACGGCCGACCGCGGCCTCCTGTCGCAGCAGACCTCCCGCGTCGTGGCGATGACGACGCTCATCTTTGACGTCAACAACGGGGACATCACCGCCCCGACGGCGGACGGCGGCGACAAGGTGATGGCCGTCGCCTACGACGCGACCGCCGGGGATCTGACCCGGCTGGCCTACAGCAGGGCCGACGCCACGGGCAACAGCTACGGCTTCAACTTCCGCTGGTCGAACGGCATGGTGAACAAGATGTGGCGCGGACCCGAGACGGGCGGCAGCTACACCGAGACGAGCCCCGAGTGGACGCGCACCATTGACACCTACGGCAAGATCACGGCCCACACCGACGCCAACGGCTTCGCGACGAGCTTCGCCTACGACGACCTGGGCCGTTTGACGACCATCACGCCGCCGACGCCCGAGAACCCCACCCGCGTCGCCTACGTGACGGGCACCTCCGAGGACCTGGTGCGGGGCGTCACCTGGACCACCGAGCACGTCATCCGGTTCTACCGGGGCGCCCTGACGAGCGTGCCGGCGCTGGACCCGAGCGGGACGCCGATCACGACGGAGATCGGCACGGGGGACACCTTCGTCCACTACGAGTTCGACGACCAGGGGCGGCTATTCCGGACGAGCACGGTGATGCCGAACGGAAAGTGGTCCCAGGCGGAAACACTCTACGACCCCTTCGGCAGGGCGGTCTTCTCGTCGCTGCCCTTCGAGTTCGGGACGAGGCCCGTAGGGGCCGCCATTGACCATCCCCTCCGGGCGGATCTGACGGCGCCGGAGGACCCGGTGCAGAGCCTCTCACTCTACCCGCCGAGGATGAACGTCACCCCGCCGGGGGACTACCCCTGGGGCTCTTGGGACACGATGTACAGCAGCCCGACCCGGATGGCCCCCTTCGGCGGCGCGGTGGAGACGCTCTACCGGAGCCTGTACGCGCTGAAGCCGGACGGGAACAAGACGGGGACGGCCTACGGCGGGCCGTACGATCTGGACCGGACGGTGACGATCTACGGGATCCAGGGGGAGAGCGCCCCGCTGGACAGCGCGACGGTGTACACGAGCAACATCTACGGGCAGTTGACCCACGTGGACGCGCCGGTTGGGGCGGACGCGGACTACACCTACGACAAGCTGGGGAACCTGACGGGCGTGAGTCTGGTGGCGGCGGGTCTTTCGAACCAGACGCGGTCGTGGTCGTACAACGCGCTGGGGCGGCTGACGCAGGCGGTGAACCCGGAGAACGGGACGACGAACTACCTGGGGTACGACTGCATCGGGAACCTGCTGTCGGCGCAGGACGCGAACGGTGCGGCGGCGGCGACGCCGTACAAGGCGGCGAACACGTACGACGCGCTGGGGCGGCTGGCGACGGTGCAGAAGCTGAACGCGTCGTCGGGCGCGCTGATCGCGACGATTCTGGAGAACACCTACGATGACGCGACGGCGCCGAACAAGGGGAAGCTGACGCGTGCGGTGGCGTACCAGGAGGACGGGAGCAACGTGCGGACGGACTACACCTACACGGCGGACCACGGCGGGCGGCCCTACGAGGTGACGGAGACGGCGTCGGCGTGGGGGACGAGCGCGCCGAACTACGTCCACCGGTACACCTACGACGGCTACGGCCAGGCGACGACGCTGGCGCTGCTGGAGGGGATCGCGAACCGGGGGAGGATTCTGAGCACCTTCACGCACGGGGCGGTGACGGACCGTGGGATCATCGCGGACCGGACGCTTCTGGCGTCGCTGGAGTACACGGCGGCGGGCGCGCTGAACGTGATCACGTTCGACGTCGGCGACAAGCAGCAGGCGGATTTCGATGAGTACCTTCGCCCCCGCGGCTTCGGCCTGACGAACGGCGTGACCACCTACTGGGGGAACGGGAGCCTGGCGCCGGTGGGGCCGGGCGGGTACGGGTACGACGGAGCCGGGAACATCAAGACCATCACCGAGTCGGGCAACGTGACGGACCAGTTCTACTACGACGCGCTGTCGCGTCTGACGAAGGCGAACACGTACAAAGGCACCGGTCTCCACACGTTCCTGTACACGTACGACGACTACGGGAACCTGACGCGGCGGGTGGAGGACTACAACGCGGCGAGCTTCACGGACCTGAAGGACTACCTGACGAAGCCTCCGGCGCAGGGCGGTCTGGGTCTGAGCGGGGTGGAGGGGTACATCGGGGAGGCGGTGTTCGACGCGACGGTGGCGGCGACGGGGACGGTGAAGAACAACCGGCTCAACACGGTGACTCGTGGCGGGACGATCGGGGGGAAGGCGACGGGGATCGCGCAGACCAACGCGACGTTCAGCTACGACGGCAACGGGAACGTGACCGCTGACGGGCAGTACGCCTACAAGTACGACGCGCAGAACCGGCAGGCGGCGGTCTATCTCACGGACGGGGCGACGAAGGTCTACGACCACTACTACGACGCAGGCGGAGAGCGCGTGGCCAGCGTGAAATACGTGGGCGGAGCGAAGACGAGCTTCACGCAGTACGTGCGGGACGGCGCGGCGGTCATCTATGAAAGAACCTGGAACTGGGTGAGCAACGCGTGGGTAGCGGACAAGGAGAAGACGTACCTGTACGGCGGCGGGAGGATGGCGGCCACCAAGGAGACCGTCGCCCTGAGCGGCACGCCCGTGACGACCTACACCTACTACGCCGTGGACCACCTCGGCAGCGTACGGTACAGCCGGACCTACACGCCCACGGGAACCCTCGTCACGAACGGCGCGGTGGCATACAAGACCGAGCCGTTCGGCGTGCTGCTGCCGTCCACGGACGGCCTCGCCTCGCCCAACGGCAACACCCACCTCTACACCGGCCACGAACGAGACGCGATGCCCAACGGCTTCAACCAGGACAACATGCACTTCAGGCAGTACGGCAGCGCCATGGGCCGCTTCTTCAAACCCGACGACCAGTTCGGCAGCCCATTGAATCCGCAAGGGTGGAACCTCTACACCTACGTCAAAGGCAACCCCGTCACGTTCAATGATCCCACGGGGCACGTGGCGTCAAAACCAGATCAACAGGCGCAGCAGGGATCGAAGAACCCGGCGCCGCCGCCGAACGCAGGACCGGGAGCGATGCAAGAACACGAAGACCGAAAGAAGCTGGACGAGGCGAAGAAGGCGGGATCGGTCATCGTGATAGACAAGAACGCGACCAAAGAGGTCACAGATGCAAAGGGCAATAAGCACACGGTCTACAAGGCGACCGTTTACAAGAACACTACTATGGATGAATACAAACAAGGCAAGACCGACAAGAAGGAAACGACAGAGGTCTACGTTGGAATTACAGCCGAAAACGATAAGGCCCTCAAGGCTAAGAAAGATGCTAAGGAGGGGGAGCATTTCGGCACCAACATGGATACCCCTCCCGGCGAATATAACGTGACGCCGAGCACCGGTACGGAGGGAAAGCCGAACGGCTGGCTTATGTTTAACACACCAGGAGAAAAAGAAGGTGTTGTCAAAGTTGGTGACCTCGAAAGAAAAGGCATGTCCATTCATTCGGGTACTCCTGCCAACTCCGAGGGCTGCATCACTTCGCAGGATTTCGATACCTTGAAGGATGCTGTCAAGCCCGATTTAGATGCGAACACGCCGGTCAGCATAATCGTGCCTAATATCTATGAGTGTCCGTTATCTCTTGTTTTGTTTATGGTGCGCGCCATCAAGGCAACGACAAGCGATCCGCTGCCTCCTGGATGCACGCTTGCTGAGAGCGATGGACAACTCGAGATTATTAGTGGTGGACGTAAGTGTACAGGTTACCGGTTTACCAAGGCCGTAGTTACGGATAAGAGTAAACGTTTGATTTTTAACTACGTCCTGAACACGTTATTAACTTATAAGTCATTGGAGGAAGCCGAGCGTGCAATCAGGGAGTTGCTGCCAACAGCAACGTTGCAGAAGGAGTTTCTTGATGCGGTCTATGCGGTCAAGGATTCCAAACTCTGGGCAGATGGCAACTCTGATGTCGCGTATTACATTCTGCTCGACGCCACTCTCAATAAGTCCCTCGATGGGTATGGTTTCGCCCTAGCCAATTCGAGCATGAAACACGTTGTAGATGCTTGCAATACGGAATGGCTTTATGGGCGGGTTTTCTTTCTCATTAACTTTATCTGCGATGTGCGCAAGGAAGCCGAGCCAACGCTTGAGGCGATCGCTGAATGCACCTTCTCCACGCGCAGCAACTATGTTCTGGCTCTTCTCTCGGCTGCTGGGCTTGCACGGCTTGGGGAACAACAAAAAGCGGAATCACTTGTAACACGCGTGGAGTGTGCAGCCAAAGAAGAAAAGAACGATCCTCTTCTGAAAGCAGCCCAACAAATTCGAATCTTGCTTGGAAACATTCCAAGTGATCCCTCGACGTTCAATCAGCAGCTTCAAAGGATACTCCTTTGAAGAAGAGATTTTGTCCTTGTCACGTGTCCTTGTGTCCTTGTCAAGCGGTGATCGGGCCACTGAAAATGAGGGGTGACGAAGCTACGGCGGATTCGGGAGGAAGCAATCCATGGGACCGCAGTTTATTGTGCGGATTTTGCCCTTGCGCGCCTGCGCTTCGCGCACGCGGGGGTTGCTTGAGCGGTGGGTCTAAAAGCGGAGGGTGAATGGCGAGGGTAGGCCCAGCTTTTCTCCCCGCCGCCCCCCGCGCCCCTGCCGCGGTCCTTCGGGCCGCGTCCCGCAACGGCCATTGCTCCGTTCCGCCAGGACCGTTGAAACAACATGAAACCAAAGTCCATCCTTCCCTCCGACTGTACGAAGAAGAATGGAGGGGAGTCACCCCGCCCCCCACACACATAAGCGGCGCGAGTCTCGGACCTTGGCTCTTCGTCACCGCTCGCCGGCCTGCATCCTCAACGTACATTCAGTACGCCTCCGGTGCGTCCGGCTCGCGTTCCTCGCCCAAGGTCCAATCCGCGCGCCGCACCATTTTGCGCTGCGCTTCGCGAAGCGCGCAAAATGGCATCCTTCCTAACATCCGTGCGCGGGCGGCTCTCGCCTGCGGGGCTGCCTCGTATGACGTGCAGGCTCGGCCTCCGGGCTTCGCCGCTGCAAGGGAAAGCTCCGTGGGTTCCACTTGCGGCTCGCCCTTCCCCGCACGTTCCGCGCTCGCGCACTCCATCGTGCCTTCGTTCTTCGCTCTGCCACTCTTGACCGAAAATCTCCCTTCGCGGGAGGCGGTGAACCCGGAGAACGGGACGACGAACTATCTAGGCTATGATTGCATCGGGAACCTGCTGTCGGCGCAGGACGCGAACGGTGCGGCGGCGGCGACGCCGTACAAGGCGGCGAACACGTACGACGCGCTGGGGCGGCTGACGGCGGTGCAGA
>JAKAIJ010000262.1 GCA_021814355.1 Acidobacteriota bacterium | reverse complement strand
TTGGATCATGCGGTTGTAGAGGGGGTCGGCGAGGATCTCGCGGGTGAGCTGGTCGGGGGAGATCGCGACGATGGTCTCGGGGGAGGGGAAGACCTTGCGCAGCCGCCCCCACTCGTCCGACCGGCGCGTCCCCTCCATGAGGATGGAGGTGACCTCCATGGCGATGGGCACGTGGCTGCCCTGGGCGGGGACGTCGTTGTAAAACTTGAACTCCCCCTGTTCCCAAAGGAACAGGTCGTAGACCGTCTCCTCCGCCTTCACCCGCAGGTAGCGCTGGATCTCGTCCTCGGTGAGCAATTCTTCCATGACGAGGATCCGGCCCAGCTTGATCCCCGTCTCGGCCTGCCGCGCGAAGGCCCGCAGGAGCTCCTCCTCGGTGAGCTTGCCGTAGGCGAGGAGGAACTGGCCGAAGTACTCGCGGGGGTCGTTGGAGGAGGAGGAGATGATCTTCCCGTCCCGGAAGTAGATCTCCTTCACCACCTCGCCGCGCTTGAGGATGAGGATGCCGGTCTTCTGGCTCAGGGAGAGCCACTGGAGCAGGTCGGGAAGCGGCATCGTGGCGAAGTCGCCGTTGAGACTCATGGCGACGATTGTAACGGGGGGCGGGGCAAAGAGGAAGGGGGGCACCCCCGCGGCGCGGCCGGAAACGAGGCGGGTGCCGGGGTCGCGAGGACCCCGGCACCCGCGGGGATGCCCGATCCGGCCGACGGCGGGCCGCTTGACCTCAGGCCAGCGCCTGCTTCGCCCGGGCGACCAGCGCGGAGAAGGCCGCGGGGTCGGAGACCGCCATCTCGGAAAGGATCTTGCGGTCAAGCTCGATCTTGGCCTTCTTCAGGCCGTCCATGAACCGGCTGTAGCTGATGTCGTTCTGGCGGCACAGCGCGTTGATGCGGATGACCCACAGCCGCCGGTAGTCGTGTTTCTTGACCTTCCGGCCGACGAAGGCGAAGTTCAGCGAGCGCTCCACCTGCTCCTTGGCGGAGCGGTAGAGGCGCCGCTTGGCGCCGAAGTAGCCTTTGGCGAGCTTCAGGATCCGCTTGCGGCGCTCGACCTTGTGGTGGCCGCGTCTGACTCTGGGCATGGGGGTCTCCTCAACCGTAGGGGAGCAGGCGTTTGAGGTGCGCCGCGTCGGCCTGGTTCACGGTGTCGGCCTCCTGCAGGCGGTTCTTGCGCTTGCGGTCCTTGCTCGTCAGGATGTGCCGGTGGCCGGCCTTCCAGCGCTTCACCTTCCCGGTGGCCGTCAGCTTGAACCGCTTCGCGCCGGCCCGGTTCGTCTTCATCTTGGGCATCTGGGTTTCCTCCGCGCTGTCATTTCTTCACGGGCGTGATCAGCATCACCATCTGCCGGCCGTCCATGGCCGGCGCCCGCTCGATCTTCCCGAGGGCCACCACGTCCGTGGCGAGCCGCGAGAGGAGCTTCTGCGCCATCTCGGGGTGGACGATCTCGCGCCCGCGGAAGCGGACCGTGATCTTCACCTTGTCTCCCTCGGAGAGGAACTCCTCCGCGTGCCGCTTCTTCACCTGGTAGTCGTGCTCCTCGATCTTGGGCCGGACCTTGATCTCCTTGACGACGATGACCTTCTGCTTCTTCTTGGCCTCGTTGGCCTTCTTCTTCTCGTCGTAGAGGAACTTGCCGTAGTCAATGATCCGGCAGACCGGGGGCTGGGCCGTGGGGGCCACCTCCACCAAGTCGAGGCCCTTCTCCTCGGCGATCTTCATGGCCTCTTCCGGGGTCATGATGCCGAGCTGGGCCCCCTCGTCGTCAATGACCCGGATCTCGCGGATCCGGATCTGACGGTTCACGCGCGGTCCTCTCTGGGGCAGCTCGCGGATGGCGTCCTCCTCACTCCAGGTCCAGGGCCCGTTCCCGGACGCGCTTCACGGTCTGCTCCCGGAAGGCGTCCTTCGGGCGGGCGCCCTTGTCCCCGCCCTTGAGGGCGCGCACCGAAACGGCCGCCCCCTCCACCTCGCGGTCCCCCACGACCAGCATGTAGAGGACCTTCTGGAGCTGCGCCTCGCGGACCTTGTGGCCCGTCTTCTCGGGCCGGGCGTCCACGCTCACGCGCAGCCCCGCGTCGCGGAGCTCCCCCGCAACAGCTTGACAGTATGCCACATGTCGGTCCGCGATGGGAAGCAGGCGGACCTGCTCCGGGGCCAGCCAGAGCGGGAAGGCCCCGCCGTAGTGCTCGAGGAGGATGCCGAAGAAACGCTCGATGCTCCCCAGCAAGGCGCGGTGGATCATGTAGGGGCGGTGCGGCCGGTTGTCCTCGCCGACGTATTCGAGGCCGAAGCGCTCGGGCATGTTGAAGTCGAACTGCACGGTGGAGAGCTGCCAGCTCCGGTGGAGGCAGTCCTTCACCTTCACGTCAATCTTCGGGCCGTAGAAGGCCCCGCCGCCCTCGTCCATCGAGCACGAGAGGTCCGCCTGCGCGGCCGCGTTCTTGAGGGCCGCGGTGGCGCGGTCCCAGTCCTCGACCGCCCCGACGGCCTTCTCGGGGCGCGTCGCGACGTAGGCCTCGAATTCGGTGAAGCCGAAGGCGCGCAGCATGTGGAGAACGAATTTAAGGACGCGCACGACCTCTTCTTCCATTTTCTCGGGCTGGACGAAGAGGTGGGCGTCGTCCTGCGTGAAGCCGCGGACGCGCATGAGGCCGTGGAGCACCCCCGACTTCTCGAAGCGGTAGACCGTCCCCAGCTCGGCCCAGCGCACCGGCAGGTCGCGGTAGCTGTGGTGGCGCGAGCGGTAGATCATCACGTGGAACGGGCAGTTCATGGGCTTGGCGTAGAAGGTCTGGTTCTCCATCTCCATCGCGGGGTACATGTTCTCGCGGTAGAAACCCAGGTGCCCGCTCGTTTCCCAGAGGAGGGATCGCCCAACGTGCGGCGAGTAGACGAACTCGTAGCCGTTCTTCAGGTGCTCGTCCCGCCAGAAGTCCTCGATGGTCTTGCGGACGATGGCGCCCTTCGGGTGCCACAGGATGAGGCCTCCGCCTACCTCGTCGGCGACCGAGAAGAGGTCCAGTTCCTTCCCGAGCTTTCGGTGATCGCGCGCCTTGGCCTCCTCCAGGCGCTTTAGGTGGGCCTCCAGATCCTTTTTGTGGAAGAAGGCCGTGGCGTAGATGCGCTGGAGCATCTTGTTGTGCTCGTCGCCCTTCCAGTAGGCCCCCGCGACCGAGAGGAGCTTGAAGGTCCCCGGCCGCAGGAAGCCCGTGGAGGGCAGGTGCGGGCCGCGGCAGAAGTCGTTGAAGGCGCCCTGGCGGTATATCGAGACCGGCTCGCTCTGCCCCCGCTCGTAGGCCAGCTCCGACTTGTAGGGCTCGCCCTCCGCGTCGAAGAGGGCCTTGGCCTTCTCCCACGGCATCTCCTCGCGGCGGATCGGGGTGTCGCGGGCGATGATCTGCTCCATCCGGAGCTCGATCTTCTCGAGGTCCTCGGGCGTGAAGGCCGCCTCGCGGTCGAAGTCGTAGTAGAACCCCT
>JAKAIJ010000261.1 GCA_021814355.1 Acidobacteriota bacterium | reverse complement strand
CAAACTGGCTTTCATGTCTTAAGTGGGGAGCAACGGGCCATCCCCAATCCCGCGATGGAACTGAAACAGTGTCCCCAAATACCTATGAAGACGTCGTTTAGCTTCAATGCTCTTTCACCTGATAGGGGATTGGGGGCCTTTGAGCCGAAGGCGAAAAAGGCGTCCAAGGGCGGGGGTCCTGAAGAGCCTGCCCGCGCACGGGGCGCGGCCGCGCGCGTGGCGCCGGGCGAGCAGGACATTGGGTTCCGGCCTCCCGAGGGCTCTTTGCGCGTTGGCCGCCGGGCCGGTGCAGATTCGCGAAGGCGCGACGACACCGTGCCGGCAGCACGGAGAGGAGCGCCGACAAATGAAGATGCCCCGCCCGGCGGCAACCCAGAGGGCCGCCGCGCCCTGGGCGGTTCGCTGCGTTGCGGCTCGTCGGAATGGTGCCGCCATGCCTTCCTCGCCGCGCCTGAGTTCCCCCGGTGGTCTGGTCCCTTCATCGCCGCTGGCCTCCGTCGCGACCATGCCTTATTCCCCGGATAGGCCCTTACTCGCCCTCGGTGCGGAACCGGGCCAGTTCGCGGCCCACGTCCTCGGCCCGCTCGGAGAGCGCCTCCATCTGGCGGCCGGCTTCGCGGATGTTTGCGGCGCCGGCCCGGCTCGCCTCGCCGAACTTCTCGAGGGCCTGGCCGGCCCCGCGGGCCGCCTCGGTCTGGGTGTTGGCCTGCGCGAGCACGGCGCCCACGGCAGCGGTGAGGCGGTCCATGGCCTCCCGGATGAGCGCGGAGCCCGCGCTCTGCTCCCGGGTGGCCCGCTTGACCTCCTCGGCGAGGCCGCGGATGCGGGTCACCGCCTCGAGGAGTTGGCCGCTCCCCGCGGACTGCTCGCTGGTGGCCTTTCCGAGCTGGTGGGCCAGGTCGCGCACCTGCTCGAGGGAGCGGGCGACCCCCTCGGCCCCCTTGCTCTGCTCCGTGGTGGCCCGGGCGATCTCCTGGACCATCTCCACGGCGGGGGCCACGGAGCCTTCGATGCGCTTGAAGGAGGCGGCGCTCTCCCGCGAGTCGGCGGCGCTCTGCTCGAGTACCGAGCTCTGCGCGGTGACCGTCTCCACGGCCTTGTGGACCTCGGACTGGACCGAGGCCACGAGCGCCGAGATCTCGCGGGTGGAGAGGGAGGTCTTCTCCGCCAGGTTCCGGATCTCGCCCGCCACGACGGCGAAGGACTTGCCGTGCTCCCCGGCCTGGGCCGCGATGATGGCGGCGTTGAGCGCCAGAAGGTGGGTCTGCTCCATCACCTCGTCAATGACCGCGAGGATCTGCCCCACCTCCTCGCTCCGCTGGCCCAGGACGTGCATCACCTCCACCGTGCGCGCGAAGGAGCCCTGCAGGTCCTGGACGCTCGCCACCGACCGCTCCACCGCCCGGACCCCCGCCTTCGCCTCGCGGGCGACGTTCTCGGAGGCCTCGCGGGTGTGGAGGGCGTTGCGCTCGATCTGCCGGATGGAGCTCTCCATCTCCGACATGGCCACGGAGCTCTCCTCCACGAAGGCACTGAGGGTCTCCGCGGAGGCGCTGATCTGCTTCTGGGCGGCCACGTTCTGCGAGAGGGTGGAGGCGGCGCGATTCACCGAGTCGGTGAGTCCGTCGGCGCTGGAGGCGATCTCGTCAATGGAGGAGATCATCTGGAGCACGGAGGAGCTCACCTCCTCGGCCAGCATGGAGAGCCCCTCCATCTGCCGGGAGACCTCGCCCACGGAGGCCTGGATGGCCTCGAGGGAGGCGGCCACCGCCCCCGCGGCGCCGTCCTGGACCGCGGAGAGCTTCAGCGAGCGGTCCAGCTGCCCGCGAACCGACGCCGTGTCGGCCTGGACCCGCTGGAAGGCGCCCCGGATGTCCTTGAGGGTGGAGGAGAGCTGGGCCGCCATGTCCCGGAAGGTGACCGACAGGCGCCCCAGTTCGTCGCGCCTCTGCTCGGCCACCTGGGCCGAGGTGAAGTCGCCCCCCGCGATGCGCCGGGCCTGGTCCGTGAGGCTGTAGATGGGCGCCACGAGGTAGCGCGTCACGAGGTAGCTCAGGACCGTCCCCAGAACCATGGTGGCGATCAGGCAGCCTAGGCCGAAGAGCAGGTAGTTGCGCCGGAGGGTCTGCAGGGCCTGCATACCCATCACCAGCCGCAGCTCGCCCAGGTCCACGGGGCCCGAGGCCGCCTTCGGGGTCTCGAAGCCCAGCTCCCCCGGCCCGGCGCCGCCGGCTTCCGCGGCCTTGCGCACGGGCACCCGCACCAGGAGAGCCTGGCCCCGGTCGGTGGAGACGGTCTCGGCGTGGACCGAGGGGACGAGACCGGCGGGAAGAGCGTAGGGAGCTTTGCCGAGGGGGCCGTCCGCCTGGATGGTTTTCCCCTGCGGGTCCGCGAACTCGGCCCAGAGGAGGGTCGTGTCGGCCTCGATCATCCCCTTGAGGGTCTCCTTGAGTCCCTGCTTGTTGAACTGGAGGTCGTAGGTGGAGAGAGTCCCCACCATCCGCCCGAGGTTCTTCGAGGACTCCTGGAGCTGGTCCAGCGCGATACTGCGGGCCCGGGCGTAGAAGAGGGCCGCCTGGGTCAGGGAGCCGAGGAAGAGGAGCGCCACCAGCACCGTGAGAATCTGGCCCCGGATGCTCCCCGCCAGGGCGTTGCGGAGGAGGTCGCGGAAGGAGATGCGCTCACTCATAGATCGTTCCCGATGAGAGCTCCTTGGGCACCTTGAGCCTCAAGGCCGTGGCCGTGCTCCGGTTGAGCGCCGTGGAGGCGTCCGCCGGGGCGACCAGGCGCTGTTCGGGGGGCTTGCCCGAGGCCAGGAGAAGGGCGGCCTCCTCCGCGGCCCTCCGCCCCGCGGCCTCCGGCGGGATGAAGGAGGCGAAGAGGGCGCCGTTGGAGACGAGGCTCTCCCCGTAGGCCAAGGGAAGAACGCCCGACTCCACGCACTTGGAGATGATGAACCGCAGGGACTGGGGGTCCTGGGTGATGGGGTCCGGCAGGAGCAGGACCGCCTGGGCGCTGTTCCGGAGTTCGTCCACCGCCTTCTGCAGCTCCTCGGGGCCCTTGAGGGAGCGGGGGGTCGCCGGGACCCCCTCGGAGGCAAGGAGCGCGGCGATAGACTGGGCGTCGGCGGCGATGCTCTGGTGGTGCAGGACGACGAGGGAGCGGACCTTGCCGAGGGACTTGGCGGCCTGGGCGAGCAGGCGGGGGGAGCCCAAGGAGTAGACCCCGGTGGCTTTGGAGTCCTTCGTCAGCCCTTCGGTCTCGGGGTAATAGACCATGGTATAGACCACGGGCACCTCGGGGAGGACGTGGCGGACCCTCTTGGCGGCGTAAGCGCCCAGGGCGAAGACCAGGTCGGGGGACTGGGACTTCAGCGCGGAGAGCGCGGCGTCGTCGCGCTCGGTCCCGTCCAGCTCCAGCACCGAGGGCGAGAACCCCTTGATCTGGCGCATGTACGCCGTCTGGATGAACCCGTTCTTGGCCTCCTCG
>JAKAIJ010000260.1 GCA_021814355.1 Acidobacteriota bacterium | reverse complement strand
AGCGCCGCATAGACCGGAAGGGCGGATCGCGGGAAGGCGCTCTTCTTGAGGAGATCCCCGTGCTCCACGAAGACCCCCTGGCAACGGATCAGGACCTCGCTGAAGAAGGTCCAAGGCAAAAGGCCCCCGCAGAGGAAGAGCCCGTAGGCAAGGGCGTCGCCGGAGCCCGGGAGCCTCGCCCGCATAAGCTCCGAGAAGACCAGGAGGTAGAGGAGGACCATGACCAGCGGCTGGGCCAGCGCCCAGAAGCCGCCCAGGGCGGTCCGCAGGTACCGCCCCCGGAAATCCCGCGCCACGAGGGAACCGATAAACGCCCGGTAGCGCCAGAGGGAGGCGGCGAGAAGGACCGGGGAGGCGGGACGGGGGTGCGCGGGGGCTGCGGCTCTCACGGGACTCTCGTCTTCACCCCGTTAGGGTAACACAGGGGCGGGCCCCGGCCGCCCCGGCCGGGAATCACCGGAAGAGCTGGAGGAAACGGAGAACGATGAGGGCCATGAGGACCACGAGGTAGGCTTCGAGGGCCCAGAGGGCGAACCGGACGGTGCGGGTCATGCGCACGCGCGGCATCGGTCAGTCCCGGCTGCGGATCTGGACGCCGCGCATGATGTCGTTGTAGTGGATGACCCCCAAGAGGTGGTCCTGCGCGTCCACCACCGGGATCATCCGGTAGTGGTACTTCGCGAAAAGCTCCTCGAGGTCGTCCTTCAGGTCGTGCGCCTCCGCCGCGACCACGGGGCTCACCATGAGCTGCCCCAGCGCCGTCCCCTCCTCCGCCAGGACCAGCTCCCGCAGGTCCACCACCCCGACGAGCGTGCCGCCGTCCCCGTTCACGATGTAGAGGTAGGAGATGGCGTCCGGATCGCGTTGCGCCCGCCGCAACCGGGAGAGGGCCTCGGCGGCCGGAACCTCCCGCGCGTAGGAGACGTACTGCGAGGACATGAGGGCGCGGGCGGTGACCTCACGCTCGGAGAGGATGGCCCGGATGCGCTGGGCGCCCTCCGGCGGAAGGAGGTCCATCAGCTCCACGACGTCGTCGTGGGGCAGGACCGAGAAGAGGTCGGCGAGCTGGGGCACCGACATCTCCTGCAGGATCGTCCGCGCCCGCTCCTTGCGCAGGGTGGCGATGATCTGACGCTGCGCCCGAGGCTCGGCCTCGACGAGGGCCTCGGCGGCCTTTTCGGAGTCGAGCGCGGAGAAAAGGGCCTGCTGCTCCTCGCCCGAAAGCTCCTCCAGGGCGTCGGCCAGGTCCTCGCCGGGTAGCTCCAGGAGCTGCTTCCGGGTCACCGAGAGGGAGACCTTGTCGGTGGTCACCGCGTCCTCCACCGAGAACGGCTGGACGTACTTCCAGGAGATGAAGTTGTCCTTGATCCACCGCAGCCCTCCGAAGCCCCAGCGGCGCAGGAAGCCGTTGAAGGAGGTGTCCACGTGGACGAGCAGGAGCCGACCCTTGGCCTCCAGCAGGTGGACGTCGTTCACCACCTCCGTGCGCCGACCGTCCATATCCAGGATGGTGCGTCCCATGAGGTGCTTCGCCGCCAGGATCCAGCCGGGCTGGTCCACGAAGGGCGAGTAGGGGCCGCCGCTCTCCGCGGGGCGGACGAAGATCGCGTCGTCCTCGACCTTGACGACGCGGTCCCAGGGGATGAACTCGGTGGGTTTGCCCCAACCGTGCTCGAGGTAGAGGCCCACCGCCTCCGGGTAGGGCTCGCGGAACTGGAAGACGAGGTCCTCGAGCCTGCCGATGCGGTCCTTGATCTTGCCGGCGCAGACCGGTTTCCCGGTCAGTCCCGAGAAGAAGAGGAAACGGAAGTTACCCAGGCCCGGCGGCAGGTCGGTGACCCGCGGCGCGGTCCGGCTGGGCTCGGTCATGGCGCACCTCCCGTCCCGCGGGCGAAGAGCCCCGGGAAGAGCGTGGAAACGGCCAGCATCGTGGACATGAAGACCACGAAGGCGATGATCGTCAAGTTCGCCGCGTTCTGCGCCCGGGTGTTCACGTGGGCTCCCATGAAGGCCCGGTCGTTCAGGATGAGGAACGCGAAGACAAGCGAGGCGGGCAGCAACGTCACGGCCACCACCTGCACGAACATGGTAATGGCGATGAGCGGCGCACCCGGAACGAGAACCACCGCACCCGACGTGAGGAGCATACCGAGGTAGACCACGTAGAACCAGGGGGCGTCCTTGACGCTTTTGTTGAGCGAGTGGGCCCACCCGAAGACCTCGCCGACCCCCCAGGAGGTGGCCAGCGAGATGCACAGCGCGCCCAGGAAGCCCGCGTCGAAGAGGCCGATGGCGAAGAGCCGCCGCGCCAAGTCCCCCTTGCCCGCCGGCATCAGCGGCACGAGGGCGTCCGCGGTCTGCTTGGCGTCCTCGATCGGGATCGGCGGACGGTGGTAGAAGAGCGCAGCGCCGGTCGTGATGATGATGAACGCGGCCACGATGCAGGTGAGCAGGGCGCCCGCAAGGGTGTCCCACTTGCCGAAGCGGATGTCGCGGACGTCCAGCCCCTTGTCCACCACGGCGCTCTGCTGGAAGTAGATCTGCCACGGGGTGATGGTCGTCCCGATGTTGGCCAGCAGGATGAAGACCAGGTCGCCGGAGAGGCCGCCGGAGAAGTCCGGAAAGAAGCCGCCGAGGACCTTCCCCCACCCCGGCGCCGCGGGCATCCTCATGGCCCAGAGCGCCGCCGGGATGTAGACCAGGTTGAAAACGCAGAAGAGGAGGGTCAGCTTCTCGAAGGTCCAATACTTCCCCGTCATCACTACGGCGATGAGCACCGCGGTGACCGCCAGGAAGGTGATCCAGGGCGGCACCCCGAACAGGGCCATGGCCTCGGTCATGCCGATGTACTCGGTAATGAGGGTGAGCCAGTTGACGAGGATGAGGTCCACGATGGAGAACCAGCCCCAGAAGGGGCCGAACCCCTCGAAGATCGCCTCCGCGTGGCCCCGCTTGGTGACCGCCCCGAGCCGGACGGCCATCTCCTGCACGTAGTAGGCCATGGGAACCAGGAGGGGGAAGATCCAGAGGAGAGAGAATCCGTACTTGGAGCCGGTCACGGCGTAAGTGGAGATGCCGCCCGCGTCGTTGTCCGCCACCATCACGATGATTCCCGGCCCGAGCACGGCCAGGAAGACCATCAGGCTCCGGCGCATCCGGCCAAGCAGGTGGAACCCCTTGCTCAGCCAGTACACGCCGTCCCCCCTGCGCACGCGCGGCCGCGCGGCGCCTGAATTCCGGAGAGCTGGGCGGGAGTAATCCTCTCGCGCATGCCGCGTCCCGTGTCGGGCCTGGAGTCCGGCCCGGGGCCGCGCCGCGCCTCAGAGCGGAAGGTGGCTCGGGGCGGCCTGGGCCGGGGCTCCGGCGGGTTTTATCGCATCACTGGGAGGTTCCATGGCCCCCTATCCTCGGCCCGGGCGCCGCCTTCTCGCGCGCCTCGCGCTACGTTGGAATTATACAGAGCGCCATAAGTCTTCGCAACACCGACGAGGGA
>JAKAIJ010000259.1 GCA_021814355.1 Acidobacteriota bacterium | reverse complement strand
ATGGCTTGGTCCCCACGCCGGCGAAGACCATCAGGGTGGTCATGACGAAGAGGTTGAGGAGGGCCAGGGGGAAGAGCCGCTTCCAGCCGAGGTCCATGAGCTGGTCGTAGCGGAAGCGCGGCAGCGGCGTCCGGACCCAGAAGAAGACGAAGAGGAAGAAGGCCACCTTCCCGAAGAAGGCCGCCGCGGAGAGCAGGCCTCCCCAGACCGGGCCGAAGAAGGACCACTCCACGAAGGGGAGGTTCCATCCGCCGAAGAAGAGGCAGACCAGGAGCGCCGAGGCGGTGATCATGTTGGCGTACTCGCCCATGAAGAACATGGCGAACCGCAGCCCCGAGTACTCCGTGTGGTAGCCGCCCACGATCTCGCTCTCGCCCTCGGGGAGGTCGAAGGGCAGGCGGTTGGTCTCCGCGAAGGTGGAGACGAGGAAGACGACGAAGCCGAGGAAGTGGGGCACGACGAACCAGAGGCGGTCCCTCTGGGCGGCCACGACGTCCGCGAGGCCGAAGGAGCCGGACCAGAGGACCACCGTCAGCAGGCTCAGCCCGATGCCCAGCTCGTAGGAGATCACCTGGCTGGCCCCGCGCAGGGCGCCGAACATGGAGTATTTGTTGCCGCTCGACCAGCCGCCGAGGATGATCCCGTAGACCCCCACCGAGGAGAGGGAGAGGAGGTAGAGGATTCCCAGGTCCATGCCGGGGGCGATCTGGAGCGGGTGGGCGCGGCCCGCCACCTCGACGCTCGTGCCGAAGGGGATGACCGCGAAGCCGGCGAGCGCGGGAACCAGGGTGAGCAGGGGGGCCAGAAGGTAGGTGGGCTTGAAGGCCTGCCGGGGGGTGATGTCCTCCTTCAGGAAGAACTTCACCCCGTCGGCCACGGGCTGGAGGAGCCCGAAGGGGCCCACCCGGTTCGGCCCCTTGCGGTCCTGCACCCACGCCGAGACCTTGCGCTCGGCCAGCGTGGTGTAGGCCACGCCCGTCAGGACCACCGCGAGGATGGCCACGATCTTCACCGCAGCGGGCAGGAGCACCGGCAGCCAGGCGCTCACGGGGACACCTCCTCCAGCTGGAGCCCGTTGGGAAGAAGGTCCCGCACCGTCTTCCCCGAGAGCTCGGGCAGGGCCGCCTTCACCCGGGCGAACCAGGCGGGGAAACCCTGGGGGGGCGCCTCCTCGCCGCAGGCTTCGAGCCACGCGGAAACGGCGTCGTGGAAAGGGCGGCGGTGCTTGGGCGGCATCAGGGCCCTCGCGGTCTTCTGGAGGTGGCCCTGGAAGTTGACCGTGGTCCCCTCCATCTCGTGCCACGCGGCGAGGGGGATGAAGACGTGGGCGAGCTCGGCCGTGGCGGTGAAGGCGCTGTCCGCCACGACGAGGAGGTCGAGCGCCCGGAGGGCGTCCGAAACGGCCCCGCGCCGGTCGGGGGGGGCATCTCCCACCGGGTCTTCGCGGACCACGAGGGCCGCGCGCCTTCCCCGGAGCAACGCCGCCACGTCGGGGTTCTCGGCGCTCACGGCGATCCCCATCCGGCGCGCGCCCGCCAGGTTGGGCCGCCGCTCGCGCCGCACCAGGAGCGCGTCGTCCTCGCCCGCGGCGACGTTCAGCGCGGTGCCGGGGGCGGAGCCCAGGAGCTTCTCCGAGAGGAGGGCGAAGGCGGCCATCTCCTCGAGGGTCATGCGGCCCGAGAGCAGGACCGCGGCGCCCTTCAGCGGCGATTCCGCGAGGCGCGCGGCGAGGGCTGGCCAGAAGGTCTCATAGGTGTGGAAGCGCCACCCTCCGTCGGTGCGGAACCCGGGCCGGTCCTTGGTGGGGACGCCGGCGAGGCGCTCCGAGAGGAGCCGTCCGTAGTCGCACATCCAGGGCCCGTTCACCTCGGGGTTGGCTCGGGGCACAAGGCGCAGCACCTCCCCTTTGTAGGTGTCGAAGCGCACCGAGCAGCCCCGCGCGCACTCGGGGCAGACCGAGCTGGCGCTGGAGAGGAACCAGACCCGCTCCTTGAAGCGGAACTCCTTGCTCGTGAGGGCCCCCACGGGGCAGATGTCCACCGTGCAGACCGAGTAGGGATTGTCGAGTTTCCGGCCCGGGAAGGTGTCCACCCGCGTGTGGACCCCCCGCTCGGAGAGCGTCAGCTCGCCGGTCCTCGTGATCTCGTCGCAGAACCGGATGCACCGGGTGCACTTGATGCACCGCTCCACGTCAAAGACGACGTGGGGGCCGAGCTCCACCCGTTTGGGGGCGTGCACCTTCTCGAACTCGAACCGGCTGCCGGGGGCGCCGTACTCGTAGGAGTAACGCTGGAGCTCGCACTCGCCCGCCTGGTCGCAGATGGGGCAGTCGAGGGGGTGGTTGAGGAGCAGGAACTCGAGGACGGCGCGCTGGGCCGTGCGGGTGATCTCGCTCCTGGTGTCCACCACCATGTCGTATTTGCCGTCAATCTTCTTGTCGGGAGGAACGGAGGTGACCGCCGTGGAGCACGCCGTGAGCGGCTTGGGGGCGCCCTTCACCTCCACGAGGCACATGCGGCACTGGCCCACGATGGAGAGGGCGGGATGGTAGCAGTAGTAGGGGATGTAGATCCCGCGGCTCAGCGCGGCGCGCAGCACCGTCTCGCCGGGCGCGACCTCGATCTCTTGGTCGTTGATCTTCAAAAGCGGCATGGCCGTCCCTATCCGATGGCCGTGGTCATGGCGGTGGCGTGGAGCGGGCACCGCCCGGAGGCGATGTGGGCCTCGAACTCGGCCCGAAACTGCCTCACGAAGGACTCCGCCGGCATGGCCGCGGCGTCGCCCAGCGGACAGATGGTGCGCCCCAGGATGTTCCCGGCCACCTCCACGATGAGGTCGCAGTCGCCGGGTCGCCCCTCGCCCGCCTCGATGCGGTTCACCAGGAGCTCGAGCCAGTGCGTCCCCTCGCGGCAGGGCGTGCACTGGCCGCAGGATTCGTGGGCGTAGAAGTGCATGAGGTTCAGGAGGACCTTCACCATGCAGACCGAATCGTTCATGACGATGACGCCCGCGGAGCCGAGCATGCTCCCCGCGGCCCGCAGGCCGTCCATGTCCATGGTCACGCCGATCTGGTCGGCCCGCAACACCGGCACCGAGGAGCCGCCCGGGATGACGGCCTTCAGGGGCCGGTCCCCGAGAATGCCCCCGGCGTGCTGGTGGATGAGCTCGCGCAGCGTGACGCTGGAGGGGAGCTCATAGACGCCGGGACGCTTCACGTGGCCCGAGACGCCGTAGAGCCGGGGCCCTGGCGTGCCGGGCGTGCCGATGGCCTTGAACCACTCGGCCCCGTTCTTGAGGATGTGGGGCACGTTGGCGTAGGTCTCCACGTTGTTGATGTTGGAAGGCTGGCCGTAGACGCCGAAGCCCGCGGGGAAAGGCGGCTTGAGGCGCGGCTGGCCGCGCTTGCCCTCGAGGGACTCCATGAGGGCCGTCTCCTCGCCGCAGATGTAGGCGCCGGCGCCCCTCGCGACCCAGACGTCGAAGTCGAAGCCCGAGCCCAG
>JAKAIJ010000258.1 GCA_021814355.1 Acidobacteriota bacterium | reverse complement strand
CCTCAGAACCACGCGGGCCGAGAAGGGGCCCGTCATGTCGCCCTTGAGGATCGTATGGTTGCCTACGGTGATGCCGTCGGTGGTGGTGTAGCCCACCTTGCGGCCCACCGACCGGAAGAGATGGGCGATGATCCGGGTGGTGGTGGTCTTGCCGTTGGTCCCGGTGACGGCCACGATGGGGATGCGGGCGCCGCCGCCGGGGGGGAAGAGCATGTCGAGAACGGGGGCCGCCACGTTGATGGGCTCCCCGGTGGCGGGGCTCAGGTGCATGCGGAAGCCGGGCGCGGCGTTCACCTCCACGATCCCGCCCCCGTTCTGGTCAATGGGCTCCTCGATGGAGGGCGCCACCACGTCCACGCCGGCGATGTCCAGGTTGAGGACGCGCGCCGCGTGCTCCGCGAAGTAGCGATTCATGGGGTGGACCCGGTCGGTGACGTTGTCGGCCGTGCCCCCGGTGGAGAGGTTCGCGGTGGTCTTGAGCAGCACCGCCTCGCCCGCCCCGGGCACCGAGACGGGGGTCATCCCTCTCGCGCGAAGCAGCGCGAGGGAGGTTTCGTCGAGGTCAATCCGCGTGAGCACCCGCTCGTGCCCAAACCCGCGCCTTGGGTCGGCGTTCTCCCGCTCTACCAGCTGGGCGATGGTGGAGCGCCCGTCGCCAACGACGCGGGCGGGGGTGCGCCGGGCGGCGGCCACCAGCTCGTAGTTGATCACCAGCAGCCGGTAGTCGTCGCCCCGCAGACACCGTTCGACGAGGACGGCGCTCGAGTACTCGAGGGCGTAGGCCACGGCCCCGAGGGTCTCTGCGGCGTCCCGGGTGCCGATGGTGGCACCGCGGCCCTTGGAGAGGTCGTAGGGCTTCACCGCGAGGGGGTAGCGCGGGCTTTCCTCCTCGAGGTACTTCCGGGCCTCCTCTACGGAGCGCACCAGCGTCCCCTCGGGGACGGGCAGGCCCGCGTCCTCCAGGATTTGCTTGCACGCGTCCTTGTCGCAGGCCAGCTCCACGGCGATGTGCGAGGTGCTGGAGGCCACCGTGGCCTCGATGCGCCGCTGGTTCACCCCGAGCCCCAACTGGACGAGGGACTGGTCGTTGAGACGCACGGAGGGGATGCCGCGGTCGAGGGCCTCCTTGACGATGGCGCCCGTGGAGGGCCCCAGCATGTAGCGCTCGCGCAGCTCCTTGAGTTCCAAGATGGCGGCGTCGAGGTCGAAGACCCTCTCGCGCGCGAGCGCCTCCACGAGGGCGACGGCCAGTTCGCCCGCGCGGCGCCCCGGCTGCTCCCAGACGTAGGAGAAGACGAGGTTGTAGACCCCCCGCTGCCCCGTGGTGCGGGTCCGGCCGAAACCGGTGTCCATCTCCGCCAGGGTCTGGAGCTCGAGCGCCACGTGCTCGACCACGTGGCCGAAGTAGGTCCCCAGCTCGACCCGGTGGAAGAACCCGCCCGGCCCCTCCTCCGAACAGCGGTGCTCGTGGAGCGAGGGCAGCTTGGCCCGGAGGCGGTCGAGGAAGCCAGGAATCTTGTCGGTGGGGGTCTCCTCGTAGGGCCCGATGTCCAGCTTCATGTAGATGACCGGCCGCCGGGTGTAGATGTTCGGGCCCCGCAGGGCGCGCATCTCCAGGACCTTCACCTCACCCATGGGCGTCCTCCCCAGGCGGTAGTCACTCGTCCTCGCCGGCTTGCGCCTTCGGCCTCGCCCCGCGGGGCGCCGTCTCCAGGACGTACGCCCGGCGGGCCGCGATGTCGTACCCCATCCCGGCGGTGAGCACGCTGTACTTGAGGTCCGTGATGGCGAAGGGCTGCCCGTTGGCCACCTCGGAGATCTCGTTGTAGGCCGAGTCCCGTCCGTCCACCACGATCACCGTCCCCGAGCCCACGCATCGGGCCCGGGCCTCGTCCTCGATGACGAGCGCGGTGTTCTCCTCGAGCCCCAGCCCCAGGATGCCGGGGTTGGTGGCCACCGCGTGGACCAGCCGGGAGATGCGGCTGCGCTGGACGAAGTGGGTGTCCAGCAGCACCTCGCGGATGAGCCCGAGCCCCTGGGTGATCTCGAGCCCCCCCTTGCGGTAGGGGTGGAACCGATTGTTCTGGAAGATCATGATGTGGGGCAGGGCCGCCGCGCCGGCGGAGGTTCCCGCCACGACGCAGCCTGCGGCGTACCGGGCGTGGAGCAGGGTGTCGAGGGGCGTCCCGCCCAGGATGGCCGAGAGCCGCAGCTGGTCCCCGCCGGAGAACATGATGATGGTGGCCGCCTCGAGGACCTGGAGGATGCCCGGGTCGGAGGCTTCCGCGCGGTGCTCCACGCGGATGACGTCCACCGACTTGGGACCGAACTCCGAGAAGAGGGCGGTGTAGACCCGGCCCCGCTCCTCGGGAACGGCGCTCGCCGTGGGGATGACCGCGATGCGCGCCTGGTTCTTGCCGCCTAGGCGGACCATCTCCTTGAAAATGTCCGAGTGGTTGCTCTTGAGCTCGTTGCCGCCGATGGCGATCAGGGTCCGCTTCATGCCCGCCTTTCCGCGCGAAGCCCCGCGCCGGGACGCGGGGCATCGTCTCTTCCGAAAGACATCATAGGGGAACGGCGCGTCGCGGGCAAGGAGCGGCCGACGACGCTCAGCGGACCGCCGCCAGCCCCCTCTCGAGGCGCGCGAGGGTGCCCGCCTTGCCCATGGCCCAGAGGACATCGAAGATTCCAGGACTCTCGGTGCGCCCCGTGAGGAAGAGGCGGCACGGGTGGATGAGGGCCCCGGCCTTCACCCCCGTCCGGGCGGCGTGGGCGCGCAGGAGTTCCTCCAGCTTGGGAGCGGTCCACTCCCCTTCCCCGACCGATTCCAGCGCCGGGAGAAACGCGGTCAGGGCCGCGAGGGCGGCGGGGTCCCTGCGCGCCTTCTCGACCCCCTTGGGGTCGTAGCCGAAGTCGGGGGCGAGGTACGGCAGGAGCATGGCGGCGAGCTCCTTCAGGTCCCTGGCCCGGCTCCCGCAGACCCTCACGGCGGCCTCGCCCGGCGCCGGGAGGCCCGGCCGGACCGCCTCGAGGAAAGAGCCGAGGAGCGCCTTCAGCTCGCAGGCGGAGGTGTCCCCGATGACCTTGGCGTTGGTGAACATCAGCCGCTCCCGGTCGAAGACCGATGCGGACCTCTTGACCGCCGCGAGGTCGAAGCGGGCGATGATCTCGCTCAGGGTGAGGTAGGGCTCCTCGCCCAGGTTCACCCCGAGCTGGGCGAGGAAGTTGAAGAGGGCCAGCGGCAGGATCCCCTCATCCCGGTAGCTCGTGACCGAGACGGTGCCGTGGCGCTTGCTGAGCTTCTTGCGGTCGGGGCCCAAGATGAGCGGCAGATGGCCGAAGACGGGCGGAGGGACGCCCAGCGCGCGGTAGAGCGCCACCTGCTTGGGGGTGTTGCTGATGTGGTCCTCGCCCCGGATGACGTGGGTGACCCGCATGGCCGCATCGTCGCTCACCACCGAGAGGTGGTAGGTGGGCGTCCCATCGGACCGCAGCAGGACGAAGTCCTCCACCTCGGCGGGCTGGAAAA
>JAKAIJ010000257.1 GCA_021814355.1 Acidobacteriota bacterium | reverse complement strand
CCAGGGACATTCAGGACACCTTCTACTTGGCGGGGGACCGGCTCCTGCGCACCCAGACCTCCCCGGTGCAGATCCGCACCATGGAGGCCCGCAAGCCCCCTATCAAGCTCATCGCCCCCGGGCGGGTCTTCCGCCGCGACGACGACGTGAGCCACTCCCCCATGTTCTTCCAGGTGGAGGGGCTGGTGGTGGACCGGGACATCACCATGGCCGACCTGAAGGGGACCCTGCTCCACTTCTACCGGAGCCTCTTCCGCCGGGAGGTGACCATCCGGTTCCGCCCCTCCTACTTCCCGTTCACGGAGCCCTCCGCCGAAACGGACCTCTCCTGCGTAATCTGCGGCGGGTCGGGGTGCGCCGTCTGCAAGCGCACCGGCTGGCTGGAGGTGGGCGGCTGCGGGATGGTGGACCCGGCGGTCTTCGGCTTCGTCGGCATAGACCCCGAGGAGTACACCGGGTTCGCCTTCGGGCTGGGCATAGACCGGATGGCCATGCTCAAGTACGGCATTGACAACATCAAGCACTTCTACGACGGCGACCTGCGCTTCCTGGAGCAGTTCTAGATGCGGTTCCCCCTCTCGTGGCTCGCCGAGTACGTCGCCCTCCCCTCCGACGAAGAGACGGTGGCGCGCGCATTCACGCTGTCGGGCACCGAGGTGGAGGGGCGCGGAACCGCGGAGGGGGAGACGGTCTTCGAGTTCGGAATCACCGTGAACCGGCCCGACTGCATGAACGTCTACGGCTTGGCGCGCGAGGCCTCGGTCCTCTTCCGGACCCCCCTCGGCGCCGTGGAGACGAGCTGCCCGGCGGGCGGTCCCCCGGTGGAGACGCTCGCCCGCGTGGAGGTGGAGGCGTCCGACCTCTGTCCCCGGTACATGGCCCGCGTCCTTCGGGGCGTGAGGGTGGGACCGAGCCCCGCGTGGGTCCAGAAGCGGCTCCTCCAGTGTGGCCTCAGGCCCATCAACGCCGTGGTGGACGCCACCAACTACGTCCTTCTCGAGATGGGCCACCCGCTCCACGCCTTCGACATGGCCTTTCTCGAAGGAGGCCGGATCGTCGTGCGCCGCGCCCGCATGGGGGAGAATATCCTCGCGCTGGACGGTGCCGAGAAGAGCCTGCGGGAGGAGATGCTGGTCATCGCCGATGCCCGCAGCCCTGTGGCGGTGGCGGGCGTCATGGGCGGCGAGAAGAGCGGGGTGACGGCGCTGACCTGCGACGTCCTGCTCGAAGGGGCCGTCTTCGACCCGGTCTCGGTCCGCCGGACCGCCAAGGCGCTCGGGCTCCACACCGACGCCTCCCACCGCTTCGAGCGTGGCGTGGATTTCGACGGGCCGGTCAAGGCGCTGGACCGCTGCGCGCGCCTGATCCTCGAAGCCTGCGGCGGGACGCTCGCCGGGGGGGCCCTCGACATCTGTCCCGTTCCGAGGCCGCCCGTCCGCCTCTTCTTCCGCCAGCGCCGCGTGCACCGGGTGGTCGGCCTGGACATCTCCTCCGCCGCCTGCGCGGCGATCCTGGAGCGGCTCGGCTGCGGCGTCCAGGCGGCGGGAGAGGGGGCCCTGGAGGTGACCGTCCCCGGCTGGCGCGTGGACCTCGCCCGCGAGGTGGACCTCATCGAGGAGATCGTCCGGATTCACGGTCTCGACGACCTTCCCGCGACCCTTCCCAGGGTCGTGGACCCCGTGGGCGGAAAACCCGATTCCCTGAAGGTCGAGGAGGTCCTGAGGGACCTCTTCGCCGCGGCGGGGTATTTCGAGACCATCCAGATGAGCTTCACCGATCCGGCTGTGGAGCGCCTCCTGGCCCCCGCGCTGGAGCCCGCGCCGCTCGCCAACCCCATGGCCGAGACCTCCGGCGTCCTGCGCACCACCCTCTCGGGGGGACTCCTGGGGACGACGCTCAGGAACCGCGCCCGCGGGGCGCGGCGGATGGCGCTCTTCGAGGTGGGCGGGGTCTTCCTCCCAGCCGCCGGGGCCGCCCTCCGCGAGGAGCCCCGGGCGGCCGCGCTGCTCTACGACGACGACCCTCCCAAGCGTTGGGGCGAGGCGAGCCCGCGCGGCCTGCTGTCGCTCAAGGGCCTTTTGGAGGCGGCGCTCGTCCGGTTCGGCAGCACGGTGGCCTTCCGGCCCTCGGACCGGGAGCCCTACGCTGCGGGCCACTCCCTCGCCCTGATGGTGGACGGCCGGGAAGCGGGGCACCTGGGCACGGTGGACCCCCGGCTCCTCTCCAACCTGGGCCTCCGGGGACGGGTGCACTTGGCGGAGTTCGCGCTGGCGGGGCTCGACGCCGCCTCGGCGCGGGTCAAGTTTCGGCCGGTCTCCAAGTACCCGGCCATCGTGAGGGATTTTTCTATCCTCGCGGAGTCGAGCGTCACCTGGGAGCAGGTGCGCCGGCCCCTCGAGTCGCTGTCGCTGAAGCACCTGGCGTCGGTGGACCTGGTGGAGGTCTACGAGGGCGGCTCGCTGCCCCCCGGGACCAAGTCCTGGACCTTCTCCATGGCGTTCCAGGCCCTCGACCGCACGCTGGAGGAGGGGGACGTGAGGGACGTCCCCGCGCTGGTGGAGAAGGCCCTGCGCATCGCCGTTAGGGCCGTGATCCGCTCGGGAGATGCCCATGCTGTTTGAAGAAGAGAAGAAACCGGGTGACCTCTTCGCGAGGTTGAAGGAGAAGGTTGGCGAAGTGGCCCGGGCCGTCCGCGAGCTCCGGGAGGAGAACGCGTCCCTGAAGAAGGAACTCCAGGGGGCCCGAGAAGAGGCGGCGAAGGTCAAGGCCAGGCTGGAATTCTACGAGGGGGAGCGGCAGCAGCTGCAGACCGTCGTAGAGGACCTGTTGAGGGACTTCGAAAAGGTATCCCAATGACGTCACGCGGGGACCATCTCCTCGAGCTGGCGATCCTGGGGCAGACCTACCAGGTCCGCGTCCAGGGTCCCGAGGAGTGGGCGAAAAAAGTGGGCGGCGTGGTTGACGAGACCATGCGCGAGATCCAGAAGGGGGCGCGCCTGAGCGACACCACCAAGATCGCCATCCTGGCGGCGCTGAACCTCGCGGACCGAATGCTCGTGCTCCAGGAGCGCCAGAGGTCCATCGCGGCCGAGCTGGAGGAGGTCACCTCCGGCGTGGCGCGGGTGCTCGAGGAGGCGTCGGTCTGACCCGCTGAGCCCGGGTCCCCGCTTTTCCATAGAGCGGAGGCACCCCGTGCCGGTCACCATCGTCATCGCCCTCGTCGCCTTCCTCCTCGGAGCGGGGGCCGCCGGGCTGATCGTTTTCTTTCAGCGTCGCGCCGAGACGCGTCAAGCGTCCTCCGACGCGGCCAAGATCCTCGCGGGCGCCCGCCGCGAGAGCGAGAAGCTCCTTACCGACGCCGAGGTCCGGGCGAAGGAGAAGCTCCTTGCCCAGGAGCAGGAGCAGGAGCGCGCCTGGAAGGCCAAGCGCAAGGAGCTCGCCAAGCTCGAGGGCGACCTGGAGGGCCAGGAGCAGAAGCTCCAGAAATCCCTCCAGCAAGCCCAGGAGCGCCTGAACCAGGCCACCAACCGCGAGAAGAA
>JAKAIJ010000029.1 GCA_021814355.1 Acidobacteriota bacterium | reverse complement strand
TACAAGTTCGTGAACCAGGCCACCTCCTGCACGGGCGCCTGCATGGCGCCGGACGCACCGGCGATCAACCTCATCGTGGACAACAACGCCTGCGTCCAGAACGGCATCATGGTCTACTACACCGGCGGGCCGGGGGCGGCCAGCTACAACCTCATCCGGGACGGGGCGAGCGTCGTGACGGGCTATACCTCGGGCGCCCTCTACAACCCGACCGACTCGGCCAGCCACACCTACGCCATCCGGGGAGTCAACACGGCCGGAACGACAGACTCGCCCACGCAGGCCTTCGTGGACGCGGCGGGAACGACGCCCACCTTCACCTGCACCCCCGGCACCTGCACCGATCCCACCCAGGTGGTCCTCACGACCCAGCAGGGATGGCAGAATTACCAGTGGTACCGGAACGCGACGCCCATTGGCGGGGCCACCACCTATACCTACACCGCGACGCTGTCGGGCACCTACACGGTGTCTTACAAGGCCGGCTCCTGCACGAACACGTCGGCAGGCACGGTCGTGACGATCGGCAGCGCCGGCGTCAAGCCGGTCGCGGACGGCCGCCTCAGCGGAACCGCCATGCGGGGCAGCAAGGTCACGGCGGACGGCACGTCGTTGAGCATCACCTACGATACGGCCACCTGCACGGTCACCGACCACAGCATCATCTACGGCAACGGGACCGCCCTGAACCCCATCACCCCCTCGGGCGGGCAGTGCAGCATCGGCAACACGAGCCCCTACACCTGGAATCCCAGCCCGGCCGTGACCGCGGGCAGCTTCATCTGGTGGGTGATCGTGGGGGACGGCGGAACGACCGAGAGCTCCTGGGGAGAGAAGTACGTGGGCGGCACCTACTCCCAGCGCACCACCAGCCCGTCCAACCAGTGCGGAAATACGGCCATTGACACCACGAGCACCTGCCCCTGACGGGCCAACGGAACTGCTACGAAGGGCCGGGAGTAATCCCGGCCCTCTCTTTTTTCGAGCGAAGATAGAGAAGGCCTGGTGGGCCCGATGAAAAGACCTCCACGGGCCGCCCGCGGGGGGGATGGTAAGATGAAGCCGGTCGGGAAGGAGGTGGAAAGGGAATGACCGGTCGCGTGGAGGACTCGGCTCAAGTCGCGGCGGCGGCGCGGACCCTTCTCGCCGTCCTCCTCTGCGCGGCGCTGGCCTGCGACCGGCCGGGCGGGGCCGGCGGGCCGCCCCCCCCCTCGCCCGCGGACGCCGCTCCGTCCCTCGGGCCGGCGGCGGGCACTCCTTCGCTCCTCCTCGTGACCGTGGACACCTGGCGCTGGGATTACATCGGCGTCTCCGGCGCGGGCAAGGTGGCCACGCCCAACCTCGACCGGCTGGCCCGCGAGGGGGTCTACGAGCCCGAGGCCGAGACGCCCTGCCCTCTCACCACCCCGGCCCACGCCACGATCCTCACGGGACTCCTGCCGCTACGCCATCGCGTCCTGGACTGCGTCGGTTACGTGCTGTCCACCTCGGTCCCCACGCTTGCGGAGGGCTTCCGCGACAGGGGGTACGCCACCGCCGCCTTCGTCTCCAGCCTGAGCCTCGACCGCCGGTATGGCCTGGACCGGGGATTCCTCACCTACGACGAGGGCGCGATGGGAGGCGCGGGCGCCAACTCCCGCGACGGGGAGGAGACCACCTCGGCGGCCCTCGAGTTCCTGCGGTTGCAAAAGCCGCGGGAGCCCCTCTTCCTGTGGGTGCACTATTTCGACCTTCACCTGCCCTACCGTCCCCGTCCCGCCTACGACGCGAGGTACCCCGGAAGCCCCTACGCCGCCCAGGCGGCCTTCGTGGACGACCAGGTGGGCCGGCTCGTGGGGGCACTCGGCGCCGACCGGAGCCGGACGTGGCGGGTGGCGGTGGTGGGGGACCATGGAGAGGGGCTGGGAGACCACCACGAGATGGGCCATGGAATGGCGCTCTACCGCTCCACGCTGCACGTCCCGCTCCTCCTCTGGCCGAAGCCTGAGCGGCCCCTGCGCCACCCCGCGCCGTGGCGGCTCGAGGACCTCGACGCCACCCTCGGGAGCTGGCTTGGGCTTCCTCCGCCCGGCCGCACGGACGGGGCCGACCTCTTCGCCCCGGGGCCCGCGGACCGTCCCCTGTCCTCGCTCACGATCCAGCCCTCCGTCCAGTTTGCCGTGAACCCCTGCCTGGGTTTGAGGCGGGGCCGGTGGATGTACCTGCGCCACGGCCTGGAGGAGCTCTACGACCTGGCGGAGGACCCGGGGGAGACCCGGGACCTCGCGGCGGAGCCGGCGCGACGCGGCGACCTCGCGAAGCTGCGGGCGGAGTGCGGAGCGGCAATCCCTCCGGCGGCCCTCCGGGAAGCCGCCGCGCCCACGGCCAGGCTCACGGCGGCGGACCTCCGGGGCCTGCAGGGGCTGGGGTACGTCGGCGGGTTGACCTTCAACCCCGCCGAACTCCAGCGCGCGGACATCCGGCAGGTCTGCGACAGCGAGGCCAGCCTCGAGCGCGCCAAGGAGGCCTACCGGAGCACCCGCGCCCCCGGGCCCATGCGGGCGGCGTACGAAGCCCTCCTCGGGCGTTATCCGCGGGCGTCCGGCTACTTCAGGGAGTACGGCGAGTTCCTTCTCCACGGAGGGGACACCGAGGGGGCGTTCAAGGCCTTTGACCGCGCCGTGCGCCTGAACCCGGCCGACGGGGCGAGCCTCGTCAACCTAGCGGGCCTCACGCTCGCCAAGGGGCAGCCGGACAAGGCCCGGCTCCTCTTCGAATCGGCGCTGGCCGCTAACGAGGCCGACCCCGTCTCCCACAAGAACCTGGGCATCATCTACTCCCAGTACCTCAAGGACCCGGCGAAGGCGGTGGCCCACTACAAGCGCTATCTGGAGCTCGGCGGCGACGCCGACGCGGCGCTCGTCCGGGACTACATCCGGAGCGTGGAAGCCCCCCGCTGACGGGAAGGGAGAAGGAGCGGCGGCCGTGCGGAGATTCCAGCCTCTGATTTTCCGGACGCTTGGGGCGGCGCTCGTGTTCCTCCTCGCCTGCTCCCGCCCCGAGCCCGGCCAACACGCGGGGGAAGGCCCGCCGTCCGCCGCCGCGGCCCCCGCGGAGGTGCCTTCCGCCGGCGCCTCGCTCCTGCTCGTTACGCTGGACACTTGGCGCTGGGACTACATCGGCGTCTCCGGCGGCGGCAAGGTGGCCACGCCGAACCTCGACCGCCTCGCCCGCGAGGGCGTCTACGAACCCGAGGCCGAGACGCCCTATCCCCTCACCAGCCCGGCGCACGGCTCCCTGCTCACGGGGCTCCTGCCGCTGCACCATGGCCTTCTGGACGTCATCGGGTACCGGCTGGCGCCTGGAACGCCCACGCTCGCCGAGGCGTTTCAGGCCAAGGGCTTCGGAACGGCGGCCTTCATCTCGAGCATCGTCCTGGACCGCCGGCACGGCCTCGACCGGGGGTTTCAGGCCTACGACGAAGGGAGCGTCGGCGGACGCGCGGCCCCCGACCCGAACCTGCCCGAGCGGGACGGGGCGGAGACGACCGCGGCGGCGCTCCGGTACCTCGCGGGCCGGCCGCCCGGCGAGCCGCTCTTCCTCTGGGTCCACTACTACGACATGCACTGGCCGTACCGGAGCAGGTCCGTCTACGACGCCAAGTACCCCGGCGACGCCTACGCGGCGCAGACCGCGTTCGTGGACGACGAGGTGGGGAAACTCGTAGCGGCCCTTCGGGCCGACGCGGGGCGCTCCTGGCGGTTGATCCTCGTGGGGGACCACGGCGAGGGGTTCTTCGACCACCACGAGAAGGGCCACGGCATGGCCCTCTACCGCTCCACCCTCCACGTCCCCCTCATCCTCTACCCGAAGCCGTCCCGGCCCCTGGCCCACGCCAAGCCCTGGCGGCTGGAGGACCTGGACCCGACGGCGCGGGAATGGTTCGGCCTGGGCGCCGCCGGCGTCTCGGACGGCGAGAGCCTCTTCCGGGCGGGCGGCAGCGGGCGCCTCCTTCCCAGCCTCACCGTCCAGCCCTCGGTCCGCTACAACGTGAACCCCTGCCTGGGGGTGCGCCGGGACGCGCTCATGTACATGCGCCACGGCGCCGAGGAGCTCTACGATCTGGCGGCCGATCCGGGAGAGTCGCGGGACCTCGCGGGCGACCCCGGCCACCGCAAGATCTTTCAGGAGCTGCGGGCGGCCTGCGATGGGGCGCTCCCCGCGGAGAAGCTCCAGGGGGTGCTCTCCCGCGCGGTCCCCACGCAGCAGGTGGATCTCCAGGGACTCCAGGGGTTGGGGTATATCGGCGGGTACGTGCCCGACATGGGGCGGCTCCAGAGGGCGCACATCCACCAGGTGTGCGACGACGAGGCGGCCTTTGAGCACGCGAAGCAGGTCTACCGCGCGAGCCGCGATCCCGACCCCATGCAGCGCGCCTACGAGGAGCTCCTGGGGCGCTACCCGAGGGCGGCCCTCTTCCAGCAGCAGTTTGGCCTCTTTCTCCTCGGACAGCGTGACCTCGAAGGGGCCGCGGTGGCCTTCGAGCGCGCCCTGCGCGTCAACGCGAGGGACACCGTCAGCCTGGTCAACCTCGGCGGCCTGGAACTAGCGAGGGGCTGGGTGGACCGGGCGCGGCTCCTCTTTGAGTCGGCCCTGGCCCTCGACCCCGATGACCCCGTCTCCCACAAGAACCTGGGCATCATCTACTCCCAGTACCTCAAGGACCCGGCGAAGGCGGTGGCCCACTACAGGCGGTACCTGGAGATCGGACCCGATTCGGACGAGAAGATCGTGCGAGAGTACATCCGAAGCGTGGAGCAGGGCACCCGCTAGGGCGATGCCCGGCGGTGGTTCAGGGGGAGGCCCGGTGCGGAAGAGGAACCAGAGACACGGTCGCGACGCCCCCCGCGCCGGCGGTTCCGGCGGGGCGCACCCGGCGCCGGGCCCGCGGTGGCTCGTCCCGGCGGTGGCCGCCTGCGCAATCCTCGTCTCGCTCTCTTCGATCCTCTTCGGCGTCGTGGTGAACGACGAGGGGGTGACGGCCATGGGCGGATGGCGCGTCGCCCAGGGACAGCTCCCCTACCGGGACTTCTTCTCGGTGATCACTCCCTTCTCGTTCTACTATACGGCCCTGGCGTTCAAGCTGGGCGGCGTCTCCATCCTGTCCGAGCGCATCGCCGGAGCGGTGCTCGGCGTTCTTCTCGTGCTCCTGACCGCCCGTCTCTCCCGGGCCTACATCGCCTCCCCGCTCTTCGCCGCACTCCCCGTGGCGATCCTCTGCGCGTCGGGGGTGAGCCTCTGGCCCTTCCCGAGCCACCACTGGCTGGCGAGCGTGCTCGTGCTCGGGGCGCTCGTGTGCGCGGAGCGCGCCCTGGCGAGCGGCCCCTTCGGGTGGTCCGCCGCGGCGGGCGCCTTGGGTGGCCTCGCGGTCTGGAGCCTCCAGGACCAGGGCGGCTACCTTTGGGTGGGCGCGGCGGTCCTCTTCCTCCCCTGGCTGGGGCGGGAGCGCGCACGCAAGACCGCGGCGGGGTGGATCGCCGGAGGCGCCCTGGCGAGCCTGCCCTTTCTTCTCCTGCTGTGGAAGGTCCCCGCGTCCACTCTGGCGTACGATCTGGTGGGATACGGCCTCACCGCCTACCGGGAGGCCAACGTCGGCGGCTGGACCGACAGCATCAAGGAGATGGTCTCGGGTTGGACGACCGGAGAATGGTCGCAGGCCCCCTTCGCCATGGGCAACGTCCTGGCCACGCAGCTCGTCACGATTCTCGTCCCGCACTTGGCTCTCCCCCTCGTGCTCTGGGGGTGGTGGCGCCGGTGGGATTCGGGGCCGAAGTGCGCCTTGCTCGCGATGGGGTGCGTCTCCTTCGTGGGAGCGGTCTTCCACCGGTGGGCCGGCCTCAACCTCCAGTGGGGCCAGGCCGTTCCCGCGGTGGCCGTGGCGTGGGCGCTGAGCGTTTGGCACGCGCGCGAGGCCGGCCGCAAGCGGCGCCTCATCCCGGCGGCGCTGGCCTTGGTCGTGATGGTCTCCTTCCTGGCCTACGGCGCCCAAAGGGTCTGGGCGGCGCTAGACGCGACCCGCACGATCCGGGTGACGGCCTCGGCGGGCTCCCTGTACACCAACAACCCCTTCGAGGCCCGTTTCGTCCAGGAGACGCTGGACCAGATCGAGCGCCGGATCCCCCCGGGGGCACCGTTCTTGACGTCGGGGCTGCCGTTCTTCAACTTCTGGACCCTGAGGCCGAGCCCCGTCCCCTACGACTGGTTCATGCCCCCCGCGCTGACCACTCCGGCCCAGACGGACGAGGTGCTCCGCGTCCTGGAGGCGCGCAAGCTGGAGTGGGTGGTCACCACGAGGGAGTTCGAGACCAAGGACCAGCCGTTCACGAAGTACCTGAAATCCCGCTATACGAGGACATGGGCGAACCCGGCCTGCGGGCTGTGGCACCGGAACCCCGAGCCGCCGGACGCTCCGTGATCTTGCACCCGCGGATGGCCCGCGCCGGTCAAGGCGCCGACGGGGGGCCGGCCCTCTCCGCGCCGCAGGCAGCGGTCACCCGGTCCCGCGTATGGTCCAACACGCCAAGGGCGAGTTGAAACGCCACCGCGTCCCGCTCGAGCTGGGCCACCACGTCGGGCCAGGCGGCGTAGGCCTCCTCGAACTTGGCCCGGGCCTTGGGGTTCTTCAGGAACGGGTTGGAGATGCGGTCGCGCGCCGCCTGGGTCAGAAAAGCGTCCACGTCGCGGTCGGATTTCTCGCGTAGCGCGCGGGTGTAGCGGGAGACGAGGGCGCAGAGCGGCCCCCTCATGCCCGGCGCGTTGGCGAGCGGCGAGGCGAGGAGGTCCACGGCTCCCGCGGCCAGCTCCACGGGAAACCGCTCCTTCCCCAGCCCCCGCAGGTCCATTCCGTGGATCTCCCGGTAGCCGTACCCCAGCCCCATGTCGAGCAGGGCGGGGGCGGTGACGTGGCAGCCGTCGAGGACGTCCACGTTCCCCCGGTCGTACAGCGGGCCCGCGAGCAGCAGCAGGTCGAAGAGGTTCTCGACCTGGTAGGCCGACAGGGCGCCGAAGGTCTTCAGATCCGGATCGAGGACGACGCCCCCGTCGCAGAGCGCGGCGCCGTCCTCCGTGTCGAGCCGGGTCCCGTCGGGCAGGCGAACGTAGGTGACGTGGCCGTACGGCCCCGGCGACGCGGCCGCTGGGCGGAAGAACGACAGGTCAATGGGATAGGGGACGTTCCGCAGGTCCTCCATCATAACCGCGAGGGGCTTCTGGCGGCGCGCGAGGCGGGCGGACTCCAAGAGGTCGAAGAGGACCTTCAGGTTTCCCCGCGGGGAGCTGTCCCAGTCGTGGGTCACCACGAGGTCCGCGGCCTGGAGGTCCGCTTGGCAGTAATAGGGTGTGGATCCGGGCCGCTTATCGCTCACGCCGATGAGCAGCAAGATCCGGGCGCGGGTCGGGCCGACGGAGAAGCGGAACTCCGCTCCGAAGCCGGGCTGGGGCTTCATCCCCCTCGTCGCTTCGAGAAACCAGGCCAGGAAGGCCTCCGGCCGCGTGCGCAGCGCCTCTCCGCCGGGGGCCGAGATGGCCTGCTTCCAGCGGGCCGCGAGCCCCGGCGGCCCGACGGGAGCCAGCCAGGTAGTGAGTCCATCGAGGAGGTCGCCCCTCTTCATGACCTGCAGCAGAGCCTCCATCCGGCCCGCGGCGGCGCCGTCCAGTTCGGTGTAGACGTAAGAAACCTCGCGCGGCGCCCGGTCTCCGTAGAGGAAAACGAGCGGGGCGAGGTGCGAGCCCGAGCCGGGATAGAGCACCTGGAGGGTATCGCGCCCGTGGGGCCAGGAATTCCAAAGCTCCCAGAAGGTCTGGTGGTTCCTCAGGTCGTGGAGGTAGTAGTAGAGGACCTGGAGGGTCTCCCGCGCCCTGGTCCCGCCCTCCCGGGAAGAGAGGGCCCGCTCCTCCGCCGCGATGAGCCGGCGCAGGTCTCCCTCGAGCTTGGTGAAGGGGCTCGGTCCCGGCGCCCCGGGCGTAGCCAGGGAGAAGGCCGCCAAGAGCCCTCCCCAGAGCGCGGCGACCCGAAGGCGTCCGCCGGCCGGGGGTCTCCCGGCGGGACGAGGCGCACGGAAAGTCCGGCCCGCCACGCCACGCCGCCAGAAGCTCCCTCCCCCCCACTCCCACAGGCTCATGGCGTCCGCCCCCGGGCACCGGCCAGGGGCAGAAGCGCGCGGCCGCCGCCCACGCCTCCCCCTGCGCCCTCTAATCGAGCATACCAGAGAAGGGGCCGCGCAAGCCACGCGGGTGGGCGCGGCTTGCCTTCCGCCTCCGCGGAGGCTATCGTAGAGTTGGTGGAGATTTGCCGCCTATGATCGTTGTCCCCAAGAAGCCGAGATTCGCAAGGGGCCTGCTCTCCTCCGGCCTTGCCTTGACCTGCGCCCTGGGGCTGCCTTTCGCCTGCTGCGCCCAGAAGCGGTCCGCCCCCCCCTCCGGGCTCGAGGGGGTCGTCCTTCGCGGCCCCATGTGCCCGGGTCCGGTCCGGCCGGACAGGCCCTGCCCGGACCAGCCCTTCTCGGCGGCCTTTCAGGTGCTGGGGCAGGACCGGACGGTGGTCGCGACGTTCCGCTCCGACGAATCGGGCCGGTTTCAGGTGGCCCTAGCCCCCGGCGAGTACACCGTGGTTCCCGAGGGTGGGCACGTGGAGGGAAACCCCCTGGGAGATTCGGCGCGGGTGACCGTCCGCGAGGGAGAGACCACTCAGGTTATCCTCCGCTGGGACACGGGGATGCGATGAGAACGCCCGGACCGGCGCGCCGTAGCCTCCTCTCTCTTCGCCTCCTGGTGGCGCTTCCCCTCCTGGGGAGCGCTCCTCCCCTGTTGGGCCAGGAGACGGTGGTCGTCTTCCGGGACCACCGGTCGCTCACCGTTTCGGGTCACCGGGAGTCGGGCGCCTGGACCTACCTCACGGTGGAGAACGGAGAGATCGCGGTGCCCTCTTCGCGGATTCTGGAAATCCGGAACGAGCGCCCCGACGTGAAGCCGCCCGCGGGGGTGCTCACTCCCTCTCCCCTTCCGGGGCCTTCTCCCGCGGCGGAGACTCCCCCGGTGCCGCCATCGGCGATGGCCGAGACAAGCGGGAGCGCAGAAGGCCCCCCTGAGGATGGAGTTTCGGAGGGGGCAGCGGCACCGACGGCGAGGCCCCCCTTCGATCCGACCAAGCCCCGGTTCTCCCCAGGGCCGCCGCCACCGGCGGCCATGCGTCCGCTCGACGCCACGGGTACGAAGCGCTGATCCGCGTCCCTCGCCGGCCCCGGCCGACGGAGTGCGGTTCCAGCCAGATTCAACGGCGATCTTTGGGCAGGCCGCCTTCCGTCCCCCTCCAGAAGTTCACCGCAAAACGGAGTTAACCAATTGATAAATATGTAGATATGTACAAGAACCCTGTGCAGTCTTGAATGGTTTCACGGCTGAAACGTGGTGCTGGAGGGCCGTGATCCGCCTTCCTTTCGGCCAGGAGCGATGGTATGCTCCCCTCTCGGTCCGCAGCGACAGGCAGGGAGGGCATCATGACCATCGCGAAGGGCGGCTGGCTGGAGGGACGTTACTTCGGGGGAGACGCGGGCGGGGCCCGGGCCGAGCTCCCTTCGTCCGAGCTGGTGGAGACACGCCGCTATGCCCCGGACAAGGCCGTTGACATTCTCCACATCAAGATCGAGCTCGGGTTCGACCTGCCCCGCAAGGGACTGGTGGGCCGCTGCACGACTACCCTCTCCCCCCTGGCCGACGGCCTGACCAAGCTCGAACTGGACTGCGCCGAGCTGACCGTAGACGCCGTGGCCGACGGCGAGGGTCGTCGGCTGGCCTTTGACCACGACGGCGCCCGGCTGACGGTCCGGTTTCCCCGCCCCCTCCACAAGGGGGTGGCCGCGGACGTCGTGGTGGCCTACCACGGGCGGCCGCGGGCCGGGATCTACTTCACCGGCCCGAGCAAAGAGTCCCCGCGGAAGGCGGTGCAGGTGTGGACCCAGGGCCAGGACGAGGACTCCCGCCACTGGTTCCCCTGTTTCGACTACCCGAACGAGAAGGCCACTTCCGAGACCCTCGTCGCGGTCCCCGAATCCTGGACCGTCGTGGGCAATGGCCAGCTCCTGTCGGTGACCCACGACAAGAAGCGCAGGGAGAAAGTCTGGCACCACCGGATGGACGTTCCCCACGTGAGTTACCTCATCTCGGTGGCCTGCGGGGAGTTCGTCAAAGTGGAGCAGACGTGGCGGGGCCGCCCCGTCCAATACTTCGTCAAGCCGGGCCTGGAGGCCCTGGCGCGCCGGGCCTTCGCGAGGACCCCCGACATGCTCGAGCACTTCTCCGAGCGGTTCGGCGTGGAGTACCCCTACCCCAAATACAGCCAAGTGGTGGTGGAGGACTTCATCTTCGGCGGCATGGAGAACATCAGCGCCACGACCCTCATTGACCGCTGCCTCCCCGACGCCCGGGCGGCCCTTGACTACGAGCCCGACGACCTCATCTCTCACGAGCTCGCCCACCAGTGGTTCGGGGACCTGGTCACGTGTAAGGACTGGTCCCACGCGTGGCTCAACGAGGGGTTCGCCTCCTACGCCGAGGTGGTCTACCGCGAGCACTGGAAGGGGGAGGAGGACGCGGCCCGTCACCGCCTGGACCAGATGGCCGCGTTCCTAGAGCGGGACAAGGCTGTCCGCCGGGCCACCGTGACCCGCGAGTACGCCCTCCCCATGCAGCTCTTCGACGCCCACATCTACGAAAAGGGAGGCCTCGTCCTCCACATGCTCCGCCGGCTTCTCGGGGAGACCGATTTCTGGGCCTGCGTGAAGGCTTGGCTGGAGACCTACGCCGGCCAGACTGTCCAGACCGAGGAACTGATCGCCCTGATCACGAGGGTCACCGGCAAGAACCTCGAGTGGTTCTTTGACCAGTGGGTCTTCGGCGCCGGCTACCCCGAGCTCGAAGTGAAGGCTTCCTGGGACGAGGACCACCGGAGCGCCGTCGTCACGGTGGACCAGAAGCAGAAGCTGGACGGAGGGAAGGGGCTCTTCCGCCTGCCCGTCACCCTCCGCTTCCACGGCAAGAAGAAAACCGAGGAGCGCGCGGTGGAGGTGGCGGAGGCCCACCACCAGTTCACGTTCCCCCTCGAGGAGAGGCCCGAGTTCATCCGTTTCGACCCCGGCTGCCAGCTCGTCAAGAAAACCACGCTGAAGATGTCGCTGGCCATGCTCAAAGCCCAGCTGGAAAGGGACCCCGACTGGACGGGGCGGGCCGAGGCGGCCCACGCCCTGGCCGCGGAGGGTTCCGCCGAGGCGGTGGAGGCCCTCGCCGCTGCCCTGGGGAGGGATCCCTTCTGGGGCGCCGCCGTGGAGGTCGCCGCGGCGCTGGGCGAGAACGGCTCGGTGGCGGCGCGGGACGCCCTCGCGGGGGGGCTCGCGATCCAGAACCCCAAGGTGCGGCGGGCGGTGGCGAAGGCCCTGGGCCGGTTCCAGGACGAGGCGGCGGCCCGGGCCCTGGCGCCCGTCGCGCGCAAGGACCCCTCCTATTTTGTGGAGGCGGAGGCCAACTTGGCCCTGGGGGCCACGCGGCACCCCTCGGGCTTCGCGGTGCTCGCGGCCTCGGCGAAGAAGGAGAGCCACGTGGACGTGGTCCGGGCCTACGCCTGCGCGGGGCTGGCCCGGCTGCGCGACGACCGGGCCTTCCCCATCCTGCGCGCCTGCGCCGCGCCCGGCGGCCGGCCCCAGGGCCGCATGGGTGCCATGCGCGCCCTGGCCGCGCTGGCCCGAGGACGGGACCCCCAGCGGGACATCGTCCGGCAGGAGCTGGAGTCCTGCCTGCGCGACCCAGACTTCTTCGCCAAGATGGGCGCCCTCCAGTCCCTCGAGATTCTCGACGAGCCGTCCGCGGCCGAGGCGGTGGACAACCTCCGCTCCCGCGAGGTGGACGGCCGGCTGGTGATCAACAGCCGGGACATCGCGCGCCGCCTGAGGGAGGCCAAGGGCAAGGGCGACGAGGTCGCGGTCCTGCGGACCGACTTCGACAAGCTCCGGGAGGAGAACCGCACCCTCCGCGACCGGATCGAGAAACTGGAGAAGCTCCTCCCCGCAGCCAAGAAACACGCGCCCGGGAAGGACGAGTCTCCTCCTTCCCTTCCGCCGTCCCCGGTGAAGACCGCCCCTCCCCGCCGTCAGGCGGCCGGAGCCGCGCCCGCGAAGACGGCGCGCGCGGCGGCTCCCGCGAACCCTGCACCCGGGAAGGCGGCCCTCCCGGTGGGACGAAAGCCGGCCCCCAAGAAAGCGGCGCCGGCAAAGGCCAAGCCGAAACCGAAGCCAAAGCCCCAGCCCAAAAAGGGGCCGCCGGCGAAGAGTGGCCAGAAGCGCAGGTAAGCGGCAACTTCCAGAGGACGGTTTCCGTAGCTCCCCCCTTGGAGGGGCCCATTGTTCGACATCCGGCGTCTCCTCGCGGGCCTGGCGGTCGTGGCCTGCCTGCTCGCGCCCACGGGGTCTGTCCGCGCATCCCGGGGGAGCGGGGGCGACGCCCAAGCTCCCCCCCGGCGGATGATCGAAGCTCGTCGGGCCGTGGGAGCCATCCGGGTGGACGGTCGTCTGGACGAGGCCGATTGGGCGTCCGCGCCCTCCTCGGGAAGCTGGACCCAGCGCTACCCCGATCCCGGGCGGCCGGCGAGCTTCCCTACGGAGGTCCGCGTTCTCTACGACGAGGACGCCCTCTACGTCGGGGTGGTCTGCCACGACCCCGAGCCCGGCAAGATCGTGCGCCGCATGGCGAGGCGGGACCGCGAGATTCCCACCGACGCCGTCCAGATCGAGCTCGACACCCAGCGCAACGGCCGCGAGGCGTACTACTTCCGGCTTAGCGAGTCGGGAACGCGTATTGACGCCTTCATCTACAACGAGTTCAACCTCAACTACCAGTGGGACGCCATTTGGGAGGCGGCCGCGGCCCGGTTCGACGGCGGCTGGTGCGCCGAGTTCCGAATCCCGTTCTCGGAGCTCCGCTTCTCGAACGGGGAGGAGGTCCGGTTTGGGTTCCAGGTCCAGCGGGACGTCAGCCGGCTCCAGGAGGTGGACCAGTGGCAATACAACCCGCCCACCTCCAACCGCCGGGTCTCGGCCTTTGGGACGCTGACGGGGCTCAAAGGCGTCCATCCCCGGCGGCACCTGGACCTCCGGCCCTTCGTCGTGGGCAGGGCGCGCACCCACACCCGGGAGCCCTTCTTCGGCCGCGGCACGGACCTCGACGCGGGCCTCGACTTCCGGTACCCCCTGGGCACGAACTTCACCGTCACCGGAACGCTGAACCCCGACTTCGGCCAGGTGGAGGCCGACCGGATCGTCCTCAACCTCTCGACCTACGAGACCTTCTACCCGGAGAAGAGGCCCTTCTTCGTCGAGGGGTTCCAGATCTTCAGCCCCCCCGCCCTCATGGGGACGACCTTCCTCCACACGCGGCGCATCGGCGCGCCGCCGGGAGAACCGGCGCCCCCCGCGGGGGGGCGCGTCCTCTCCTCACCCGAGCGGACCCGGATCCTCGCCGCGGCGAAGCTGACCGGAACCACCGCGGACGGGCTCACGGTGGGCGGGTTCGCCGCCGTCACCGAGGAGGTCCGAGCGCGGGTCCAGGGCGCCGACGGAGCCGTGGCGGACCAGATGCTCCAGCCGCAGACGCTCTACGGGGTCCTGCGACTGAACCAGCACCTGGGCAAAAACTCCTCGGTGGGCCTGCTCACCACCGCCGTGGACCGGAAGGAGGGCCGGGACGCCGTCGCGGGGGCGCTCACCTGGGACCTGAACTTCCGCGGGAACCGGGACCAGATTCGGGGCAACGTCGCCCGTTCGGAGACCCGGGACGCGGGAGTCCGGACGGCGGGCACCGGCGGCGACGTGGAGTGGGTCCACAAGCCCACGGACCGATGGCGGCTCCGGCTGGGCCACGTCTACTACGATCCCCGGTTCCAACTCAACGACCTGGGCTACCTGCGACGCAACGACTACCGCCAGACTTCGTTTTCGGCGAACTACACCCAGGACAGGCCCGGACTCCGGTTCGTTCAATGGGAGGCGGGCACCAACGCCTGGTATACCACTAATTTTGCGGGCGCCGTCCTGAGCCGGGGACTCAACGTCAACGCCCACGGGACCTTGAAGAACTACTGGAGCGTGTACGCGGGGGTCGAGCGCGGCGCCTCCGCCTACGACGATCGCGAGACCCGCGGAGGGTCCCTCTTCCAGAGGCCCCCGGCCCTCTACTCCTGGTGGGGGTTCGAAACGGACGATCGGAAGGCGGTCCGCTGGGAGTTCTGGAACGACCTCAACACCACCGTCCACGGCCGCGCCTGGGACGCGGGGTTCGACCTCACCTGGCAGGCCAGCGACCGGTTCTCTTTCGTCCCGGCGCTCTCCTACGCGGAAAGCCGGGGCGATTTTCGATGGGTTGACACGGTGACGGACGCCGCCGGATCTACCCATTACCTCTTTGCCGACCTGGGTCTGCGGGAGGTGAACCTCTCGGGCCGTGCCTCCTACCTGTTCACGTCGGACATGACGGCCGACCTCTATTTCCAGGTCTTCGACGCCGCGGGGGAGTACGCGGGTTTTCAAGAGCTTTTGGCGGCGGGTCTCTTTCAGCCCTTCGCCTACGCGGGTAACCCCGATTTCCACGAACTCGCCTTCAGTGTGAACCTGGTCTATCGCTGGGAGCTCCGGCCGGGCTGCACGCTGTACGCGGTCTACGGCCGCGGGCAGGCCGGCGGCGCACCCGTGCCGGGGCCGGGGCGGGGGACCGCCATGAATCCGCGCGGAGACTGGGCCACCCTGATGAACTCCCCGCGGGACGAGGTGTTCCTCGTCAAACTCATCTGGCGGTTCTAAGGCCTCCGCCCCTCACGGGCAGGCGCCCGAGCTGTTGACGACGCGGGGCCCCGCCGTGGCGTTGCCCGGGTGGCCGTCACCGGCGGCGTTGGTCCCCACCACCAGATACCAGTAGAACCGTCCGGCCACCGCGGCCGGGTCGTCGGTCACGGCGCAACTTGTGGCGGCGCCGGTGTACTTCAGGCAGGAGTCCTGCGCCGCCGTCAGCAGGGCCGGCAGGTCCGCCTGCGTGCCCCGGAAGAGCTTGTAGCCCGTGGCCTGGGCGTTGGCCGGCCAGGCGTGGGTGGTCTTGTTGGTCCAGCTCTGGGCGGTGGAGGCCAGATTCCCCGGAGCGGTCTCCCCCGGCGTCGAGGGCGCCGGGGTGCAGGTGTTCGCGGCGCAGCCGGCCGGCGCCGCATAGGTTGCCTGCACGTCGTCAATGTGGCAGTCGTTCCCGTAGGCGCTCGTGCCCACGAAGGCCAGCCGCACGTCCGCCTGCCCGATGTAGGCGTTCAGGCTCGCCGTGTGCTGGGTCCAGGCCTCCGTCGCCGAATACCGCGGGATGGCCGTCCCCACGTTGGTCCAGGTGGCGCCCGCGTTGGTGGAGACCTGCGACTGAATCGTGTCGTTGCTCCCCGAGTAGCCGGGGTCGTGGTACATCCAGAAGCTCAGCGTCGCCGAGGTGGCCCCGGCAGGGATGGCGAAGCCGGCAGTGTTACGGTACAGCCGCGTCGAGTTTCCGCTGGTGCTGGTGAAGGAGTTGAAGTAGGCCACGTTGGGCGCGGAGTGGGCGCCGCCGCCGAGAGGGTAGCGGGTTCCGGCGTTGGTGGCCCAGGCGCCGGCGGTGCCGCTCACCTGGGCGGTGGCCCAGCCCGCGGGCAGCGCCGGGGGCGTGACGGCGTCGAAGGCCTCGGTGAAGAGCGTCCCCCCGCCGGGGGTGACGGCTCCGACGGTGAGCGTAAAGGCGTCGTCCCAGGCGCCCTCGGCGGAAACCATGTGCAGGGTGAAGGTGGCCACCGTCCCGCAGGCCACCGAGGGGTCCACCCGGACGGCGAAGTGGTTGGGCTGGGAGGCGCCGCTGCCGTTGTTCCCCGGCACGTTCGGAAAGGCGGCGTCGGCGTCGGTGACGGTGAACCCGGCGGTCGTCGTGGAGAGGGTGGCCGTCACGCCCGTGGCCGCGGAGGGCCCCAGGTTCACCAAGGTCGCCTGAACCGCTGCGTCCTCGCCGGGGTCCAGGACCCCGTTGTTGCCGCCGCTCCCCGTGCCGCTGCACGTGTCGGTGATGGAGTGGGACTGGTGGTGGAGCTCCGCCCCGCAGGGCTGGGACTTGCTCACGTCTATGTCGTCCACGTACCAGCCCTCGCCATTGACGCCGGTGTCGCTGGTGAAGTGGAAGCGGATCTTCACGTTGCTCCCGCTGTAGGCGGCGAGGTCGAGGTCCCTCTGGACCCAGCCGCCGCTGGAGCCGGCATAGTGGGTCGTCAGGTCGGCCCAGGAGGTGCCGCCGTTGATGGAGATCTGCGGGACGCACCAGTCGTAGCCGGATTC
>JAKAIJ010000256.1 GCA_021814355.1 Acidobacteriota bacterium | reverse complement strand
GCGTACTCCCCCTTCACGAGGGCCGTGACCGACTTGATCCCCGCCGTGTCCCCGTCCTGGTAGTCCATAAGCTCGACGCCGTAGCCGTGCCGCTCGGCCCAGCGCACGTACATCCGGTAGAGCATCGCCGCCCAGTCCTGGCTCTCGGTGCCGCCGGCGCCCGGGTGGATGGTCAGGATGGCGTTGGCGACGTCCTGCTCGCCCGAGAGCAGGACCTTGATCTCCAGATCCTCGAGGAAGGGACCGAACCCGGCGAGCTCCCTCTGGAACTCCTCCGCCACGTCCTCCCCGGCGGCCTCGAACTCCAGGAGGGTGTCCAGGTCCCCCACGAACCGGCCGAGGCGGGCGGCCTCGGCCTGACGGGCCTTGAGGAGCTGCTGTTCCTTCAGGGCCGCGGCGGCCTTCCGAGGGTCGTTCCAGAACCCCTCCGCGAGGGTGAGGCGGTGGATCTCGTCCAGGCGGGCCGCGAGCGCGGCTTCGTCAAAGACACCCCCGGAGCTCGAGCGCCTTCAGGCGCAGGGCCTTGAACTCCTGCTTGCACTCCTCGGGCAGCACGGCTAGATCTCCTCGTCCTTCATGTAGTTGGGGGCCTCCTTGGTGATCGTCACGTCGTGGGGGTGGCTCTCGCGCAGCCCCGCCAGGGTGATGCGGACGAACTTGACCCGGGTGCGGAGCTCCTCGATGTCGGCGCAGCCCGCCAGCCCCATGCCCGAGCGCATGCCGCCCACGAGCTGGGTGACGACGCTCTCCAGGCTCCCCTTGAAGGGCACCATCCCCTCGATCCCCTCGGGGACGAGCTTGGAGAGCGGCGCCTCGCCCTCCTGGAAGTAGCGGTCCGCGGAGCCCGACTTCATGGCGCCCAGCGAGCCCATTCCCCGATAGGCCTTGAAAGTTCGCCCCTGGTAGAGGATCGTCTCGCCGGGGGCCTCCTCGGTCCCGGCGAAGAGGCTGCCGATCATAACCGCGTGGGATCCCGCCGCGATGGCCTTTACGATCTCGCCCGAGTAGCGCACGCCGCCGTCGGCGATGACCGGCACGCCGTGCTCCCCGGCCGCCCGCGCGGCTTCCGCGATAGCCGTCACCTGCGGCACCCCGACCCCGGTCACCACGCGGGTCGTGCAGATGGAGCCCGGGCCGATGCCCACCTTCACCGCGTCGGCGCCGCGCTCCACGAGCGCCTTCGTCCCCTCGTAGGTGGCCACGTTGCCCACCACCAAGTCCATCCCGGGAAAGGCCTCCTTGAGCTGGGCGGCGGCCTGGAGCACCCCCTCCGAATGGCCGTGGGAGGAGTCGAGCACGAGGACGTCCACGTGGGCGTCCACCAGCGCCTTGGCGCGCACCAGCAGGTCGGGGCTCACCCCCACCGCGGCGCCCACCCGGAGCCGGCCCAGCTGGTCCTTCGAGGCGTTCGGGAACTTGATCTTTTTCTGGATGTCTTTGACGGTGATGAGCCCCTTGATGTGGAACTTCTCGTCCACCACCAGGAGCTTCTCGATCTTGTATTTCTGCAGGAGGGCCTTGGCCTCCTCCAGCGTGGTCCCCACGGGCACCGTCCGGAGGTTCTCCTTGGTCATGAGGGCCGAGACGGGAAGGTCCGTGCGCTCCTCGAACCGGAGATCCCGGTTGGTGAGGATCCCCAGCAGTCGCCCATCGGACTCGGTCACGGGAACCCCCGAGATGCGGAACTTCTGCATCAGCTCAAGGGCCTCCGAAACCTTGCGGCCGGGGGCGATGGTGATGGGGTTGGTGATCATCCCGGCCTCGGACCGCTTCACCCGGTCCACCTCTTCGGCCTGCCGGTCTATGCTCATGTTCTTGTGAACGACGCCGAGGCCGCCCTGCCGGGCGAGGGCAATGGCGAGGGGCGCTTCGGTCACCGTGTCCATGGCCGCCGAGAGCAGCGGTATCTTGAGGGCGATGTTCCGGGTCAGCACGGTCGCCGTGGAGACCTGCTGCGGGTGGATCCGCGAGTAGGCCGGGACGAGGGAGATGTCGTCGAAGGTGAGGGCGACGGGCGGTATTTCCTTGAGCATGGTGCCTCCTGAAAACCATGTATTTTATACTATTTGAGACCAGAAGTCACCCCGCCTCCGCCCCCCCGGCGCGGTGCGGGTGCACCGAGGAGGGGACCCCGCCGTGCAGACCCCCCGCTACAGCGACCCAGCCTACGCATGGGCGGTTCAGGAGCAGGCCCGTCTCCGGGAACGGCTCGCGGAGCGGCCCCTCCCGCCGGACGTTCGGTGGGTGGCGGGGGCCGACGTCTCCTGCCACCGCTTCGGCCGGACCTTCTGGGGCGGGATGGTGGTCTGCGACTTGGCGGCGGGGCTTGCGCCCGCGGACCGCGCGGTGGTCCGGATGGAGGTGGACTTCCCCTATCTGCCCGGCCTCCTGGGTTTCCGGGAGGTGCCCGTGCTCGCCGCCGCCTTCGCGCGGCTGAAGCTGAGGCCCGACGTGGTCCTCTGCGACGCCCACGGGATCGCCCACCCCCGCGGGTTCGGAGCGGCCGCCCACCTCGGGGTGGTGCTGGGCGTCCCCACCGTGGGGTGCGCCAAGAGCCGCCTCTGCGGCGAGTTCGCGGCCCCTCCCCCCGACCGGGGGGCCGCCTCTCCCCTCGTGCTGGAGGGACGCACCGTGGGAGCGGTCCTCCGGACCCGCGCGGGGGTCGCGCCGGTCTTCGTCTCGCCCGGCCATCTCGCGGACCTTTCGGGCTCCCTGGCCCTCGTCCTGGCGTGCGCGCCCCGGCTGCGGCTCCCCGAGCCGGTGAGGCTCGCCCACGCGCTGGTCAACGCGGCGCGGCGGGGCGAGGTGGCCTGCGACGACGCGGGGTGAGCGGTCAGCCGAGGAGCCGCGCGAGGACGGCCCGGAGCTGCTCCAGGCCGACGGGCTTCACGAGGTAGTCGTCCGCCTTGAACTCGCGGATGGCCTCGAGCCGGTCCCGCTGCCGGGTGTAGAGGGCGGTCATGATGACCACCTTCACGCCCGCGGAATCGGGGTCCTGCTTCAGCCGCCGGCACATCTCCCGGCCGTCTATCCGGGGCATGAGGGCGTCCGCGAGAACCAGTTCGGGGCGGTAGGTCCGGGCCATCTCCAGGCACTGTTGCCCGTCGCGGGCGATGACCGCGCCGAAACCGAGGGCCTCCACCATCTCCGCCGCCAGTTCCGCCGTGTCGGCGCTGTCGTCCGCCACCAGGACCAGCGGGCGCCGGAGGGTCTCCCCGGAGGGAAATTCCCGGTGCTCGCGGTCGGGAGCGTTCCGGGCGAGGTGCTGTTTGTAGAGGTTCGCGGGCGCCTTCGCCCAGAAGCCGCTTTTGTAAGCCCGCGGGGCCCTGCAGAAACAGGAGAGGCAGAAGGGGCAGACGAGCGTGTGTCCGCCGCCCAGGCAGCCGCACCACGCGGCTTCCATCGCGTCGAAGGGGGCTTGGCACAGGTAGCAGCGGACGGGATAGGTGTCGCGGGAAGTCGCCTCTTGGGAGGTCATGGCCGTCCCTTCCGAAACCGGTCATTTAGATAGGGTAAAGTCCTAGTCCAGCCACCAGAAGTGGGGGTAAAGTGGCTGGCATGGGAGTCGTTCACAAGTGCCCAAGATGCGGTGAGAACAAGCACTGGCGGGT